>NZ_JAKSYK010000016.1:0-11001 GCF_022829425.1 Methylobacterium sp. J-072
CTGAGGTGAAGTCGCCGATCACGACGGGCTTAGGCGTCTTCATCGTGGCTGCGGTTTCCTCGAACGTGCTGGACCAGCTCGGAGTCGAGAATGCTCCATTATTGGTTGTGGCGGCCGGGCTCATAGCTATCGGCGCCGTCATGATGCTCAAATGACGCCATCTGGCGCCCTCTAGAAAAGGTGCCAAAGGCGTGACGGTCGAAGCCGAACTCAGGCGCTCTATGTCGTCTACATGCCTACGCTCGGTCTCACGCTCCCACTCCGCATCTGCATCCTTGACGACGCGGCTTGCGTCGAGGATGCCAATGGCCGACGCACCGGGTTCGTCGCTTGGTCAGATGGTAGTGTCGACGATGGCGATGAGCCGTTCACACGTGCCGAGGCTATCGAGCAGGTCCGCCTCATCGCAAGCGCCTGGGCCAACGCACTGGTCAGCGGAGGCACACTTGATACTGACCCCGCTCCCGAACCGGGTGCCGCAGCTGCCGAGCCGTCACCGGAAGATTGAGACTGCCCTCGAAGCCGCCGGCGTCATCTTCATTGAGGAGAACGATGAGAGACCGAAGGTGCAGCTATCGACGTAACGCGGCCGTCCTCGACACCGCCATCCCGCCAGTTATCCTCCCGCCATGCGCACAGCCCTCGCCGCCCTCGCCTTCGTCGTCGCTGCCGGTGGGTGCTGAAGCGCCAGGATCAATGTCTCTTCACAAGCCGTAAACGGGCCAGTGTTATCACGGGACTGTGAGCCTTGATCGGCGCAGGGTCCGTGTGATGCCTCAGCTGCTGCAGCGGTTCGTCCGAGATGAGACCGGCGCCACCGCCATCGAGTACGGCATGATTGCCGCGATGATCGCGGTCGCCATTATCGCTTCCCTCAGACTGGTCGGATCAAGGCTCAGCTCGAAATTCAGCGCGATCTCCGGTAATCTAAATTGAGGTCAGTGTTAGCAATAAGAAGCCCGCCGCGGCGAACCGGGCGGGCTAAGTAGGTTCGTGGTCTCATGAACGAACTGGGCTGCGTTAACGCAAGGTCCGTTCCGTGACTGTGGCTAGAACGTCACTTCCCGCCACCGCTGCCGGTCGAGCCCATGCGCGAGGGCTGGCCTTCGTTACCAGCGGCCGCGGAGTCGGTGGCGATGCCATCAGCGGCACGACCGGTCGGGGAGTAGGTGCCAGCCGGAGCATCGCCGGTCGAGCCGGGCTGGCGCGTGACGACACCGGGTGCGCCGGGCGGAACTACGACGGTGGTGCTGGTCGGCGTCTCGACGACAGCCTGAGCGAATGCAGGGGTGGCCAGAACCGTGATGAGCGCGGTGGCAAGAGCAATCTTGGTCATATCAATCTCCTGTCGGGATTGGTGCGGCAGGAAACTCCTGAAGCGCCGGCACAACTCCGCTGACGAAGAAGAGATCCGAAGGTCTGACTGCGACAAAGTACTGGTGTGTGCCTTCGCACGCGGTCTACGTCCAGCAAGACAACTGTCGCGCCGCGACGGCAACCTGTGATAGTATTTTAATATCTCGAAGCATCTGCGCACCACTGCGCTGCACGACAGCCTCAGGCCGACGTTGACGAACAGTGCACTGCTTGAATGCGCGATAGCCTCGCCGTTTAGGCATCAGCCATCGGCACGTCGGGCCCGTCTTCGCTCGGCGTGCCGTCATAACCGTCCAACCACGCGCGTCGCTCGGGTGAATCTGCCAGATAGGGGCAGCTGTCCTTTGGTAGGCCGATCACCCGTGCATGCGCGCCTTCGGCAATCGGCCCCAAGATGGAAGGCTGGCGCGTGTCCATGTGGCTGACCTCAAGCTGACCGGCGTCGCTCGCTTCGCCAAGCTTCGACAGCGGCGGTGCGGGCTTCGAAGGCCTGGCGCAGTCGCGTTCCAGGCTCGCCCTGACGCTTTGTACCGAAACCGTAGAGCAGTACGCCATCCGGCCCGAAGACCCGCCGCATCTCGGCGCGCCACAACCGATCCGTGACGGCGAGCATGCTTTCGGTCTGAACGAGGCGAGCAGGATCCATTTTGAGTCTCCCTGGCCACGGGATGCAGCAACAACGCTGCCAAACGACGCTGGCTCCAGCTTGACGCTTCCTGGAAGCGGTGTGGCGGCCCGCCACAGCCCGGAACTCATGGCCGCAGGGCTCATTCGCGTGGACAGCAGCTTCTCGGATCATGACCTTGCCCGCCTACACGTTACGTCAGTTCCTGCGCTCGAACGACAGCGACGGGGCTGTCACCGATGAGACCCAAGACATCGAAGCCGCGAACGACGGCGAGGCTATCCAGATTGCGCAAGCGGTGGTCGCCGAACCACATCAGGATCTAGTGGGCATCGAGCTCACTAATGCTGACGAACGCTTGGTCTGGAGCCTGAAGCGCGGCGAGACGATCAGCTAGCGACCGCAGAACGTGTAGGCCAACCAGCTACAAAGAGACCTGCACCGGCGAGTCGGGCAGGCTAATCCTGGCTAGGCCCATCTGTTGGGCGAGCAACCCGGACCTGGGCGGCTTTGTACGGAAATTTTGGACGAGAATACCCCAGCCACGATGTTGGGCTGGGCCGCACTGAATGACCAGGCCAAGACCGCCGCCCCGCTCCTGGGCGTCCCATAAAAAGGGCCCCCACTTTCTATTCAGAAATAGGGGTGCCCTCGGGAGAAGGGCTCATCTGCGCGAGCTGTAGAGGACCCCATTCCAGGGTGCGGAGACCGACGTTGAGCAGCAATGGCGGTCCAGATTGCGGGGCCCTTGGCTATAACGTTGCCTTAGTTCCGGCGGTCAACCCGCTTCAAACTGCGCTCTTGCCTGCCACGGGACGGTATCCTTGGAGCGTCGTTGCCGACTTCAGGAGGATCAAGCGGCGCCATCTCGGCGAGCGGCGTGGTGAGAAAGGTGTGAGCCGACGTGGGAGATCGCGTCTCCCAGCTGTGCGTTGGAGCCAGGGCAGGGAAGAGCTTGTTCAGACCGAGATAGACCAGCGCCGCACAGAGCAGGATCGCTGCAGCCACCCACATGATGGCGAGCATCGACAAAACTGCCTGGTGATCCGCAACTAGAAGCGCCCTCCTAGAAGAGTCGGCGGCTGGAAAAGCGGTCGCATCGAGCGCACGACTTTGGCACCCCATCAATATACTATGACCTTCATAATATATCTTCTGCACCATGCGCACCGGCTGCGTAGTATTTGACGCTGCAGCATTCAAATTGCATCTTTCGACGCAATCATCGGCCTCGACCCATAACCCGCCCGCACTTCATTCGAATGGAGTGTTCTGGCCTGCCTCAGCGGAGGCGGTTGGCCACGTAGACGATCATGTGACCGAGCTCGACTAGGGTCGCCCAACTACCAAACATGATCCACACGACGTTGGCGACCAAGCCGGCGGCAAGGATGACAAACGCCAGCTCCCGGCGCAGCATCTCCCATTGCCGCGTGCTCCAGATCGTCATCGCCGCCTCCTGGGATAGGCCCTGCGCGAGCGCACTCCTGACTGTTCGATGTAGCGGCGAAACGGACATTCGCGGCCTACCCCTTTCGACAGTTTGGGGATCCACCATGATCCTGCAGCGCCTCGCACGGCGGCCACAGTCATTTTCGCGCTTCTGTCCGCATCTTCACCCGCCGGATCCGCTTGAGCGAGCTTCTACGCCAACGATCACGGTCCGGGACGGCCAGAACTGGTCCAGTGGCACGGCTCGGTAATCGCGCAGCCTCATCCTGCACCCCGAGCCGCGTTGCGTATCGGCTCCCGCCGGTGAGATCGACGACCTCCCCCGCCAGCCCGTGATCAAATCGGGCGGCGGGGCTGTGACCCTTCCAACTGCGGTGAAGGTAGACCGCTTACAGTTGCTGTCGGCGCCATCGACCTGGAGTCATGCCGGTTTTACGGTGAAAGATGCGGCTGAAATGGCTCTGATCGGCGAAGCCGCAAAGCACCGCCACTTCGGCGAGCGAGTGAGTCGATTGTTGGAGCAAGTGGCGCGCTCGGTCGAGGCGGCACTGCTGCAGCCAGCCATGCGGCGTCAGTCCAGTGGACACCTTAAACGCCTTGCAGAAGTGCGACATCGACAAACAGCATTCGGCTGCGATCTGCGCGAGCGAGATTTCTGATCCCAACGCACTGGCGATCATCTCACGTGCCCGCCGCTCTTGCCAGGGAGCCAGTCCTCCGGTTCGAATGATAGTGCGGCGAAGGCCGCCGTAAGCCTCAGCAAGGTGAGTCGCGGCAGCCAACAACAGCTGACCACTGAACAGCGGGCCCACCGTCCCAGCCTCGGCAAGGGCCGACACAATCAAGGGCTGCAACTGCGTCAGCTGCGGATCCGGTGTCTGCCACGGATCTGGCACGGCCAGATTTGAAAGGCGAGGGACGCCAATATCTTCAGCGAGATCGTCCAATGCAGCGCGCGGCAGTTCCAAATTCAGACTGTCCAGAGGCTCGCGGAGAAGCGCAGAAGGCTGCGCGTTGAGATCAGCTATGTGCAAGCAGCCTCGCGGTGAGAACGCCGCTTGTTTAGGCTGGCCATCGTTCCAGTGTTCGTGCGGGGGATGATCCCGAAGCTGGAAGATCGCGTAGAACGTGTCTTCCTTCGGCATGCTGACGTGCAGACCATCTCGCTCGGGAACCGCACAGAAGCGTGTCAGGCGCAGACGGGAGCCTCGTGTTTCCATCACCACAGGTGATGACGAAGCCTGCTGACTTCGGAATGGATGTATCCCGGACGACCGAACCAAAATCTAGCTCCACTTTCTCACGGCTTCAGGCTCAATGCGTCGCCCTAGTGACAACACAATGAGGCCTAGGTCGTGATGCCGGACCGCTGCTGCTTGGTCGATCCGGCGCTCTTTTGTCATATGTCGTCGTTCCGATGCGGCAACGACTGACTCCAGTGCTGAGATGACCACGTGATCGGCGGATTTAGCGCGATATCAGTCAATCGCAGCGTTGGGCCCCCGGATTAGAGGTCACCGCAGATCACATCGATCTGCGAAAGGCCAGCAATCATGACACATCTCGGGCAGGATCACACATTCCACCTCCTCTCACCCCCCATTGAGGAGGGAGCCCCCGGAGCATGGATCGACGGCGTGCCGGGCGAACGCGTTCGCATCCGCGTAGACAGCCGCACCGTCGAAGGGGCGTACACTGTCATCGAGTCGATCGTTCAACCCATGATCGGGCCACCGATCCACCGGCACATCGGAGATGAGATCTTCCACGTCCTTGAGGGCTGTCTGACCTTCCAGTGCGATGCCAACAAATTCGAAGCGCCGGCAGGCTCAATCGTGACCGTGCCTGCCGGCATGCCGCATGGTTGGTTCAACTTCGGGCCCGCTCCAGCGCGCATGATCGCGACCTTCATACCGGGTGGCCTCGAAGAGATGTTTCTCGGCTTATCGCAGGTCGCTCCAGAAAATATTTTGGCTTACGCAGCGCGGCACAACATCGATGTGCTCGGCCCACCAATTGGTGCCGCGGCATCATGATGGATATATCCACTCGATACACCTTCTCCCGGTCGCGCTTGATTACAAACAATCCTAGGCGATACACCTGCAATGATCAGCCCCAATACACTCGAAGCAGCCTGCCCGGCTGGATCGGTCTCCTTCAAGAATTCATTGTTCAGGAAATCAAGATCCGTCGGGCGCATAGAGAGCTTGGTGCGATGAATGATGCGATGTTGGCTGACATCGGCATTCGCCGCGACCAGATCCCCGGTGCGGTGCGCTTCGGGCGTGCGCGCGCAAGTGATTGGGAGAGCTAGGCAGAGCCATTCAGCCGGACTTGCAGGCTCACGTTTCCAGACTGCGCGAGAGGTAATCTGCTTATTGCCGAGCACCAGCGGCATCGCGTTCGCATAGTGGACGACACACGTATGTGGAGCACGGCCATACCGTAGATGCGCGCGATGCCCGCTATGCGATCCACAACTGAAAGGCTGGGCAGCCATATCATCACGGCTCGCCCGGCCTCGCGCAGATTTTTATCGACGGCCGTGGATGACTAAAGCGAACAGATAGCCGATGGCGCCGGCCAGAATGGCGAGGCCCAGCGGTGACTCCTGCGCGTGCGGCCTTAGCGCCTCGTTGCCGCGCTGGTACACACGCTGCGCGTCCGGATAGCGCTCGCGAGCCTTGTCGAACGCATCGCCGGCGAATTCCCGCGCTTGCCCGGCCGCGTCGCTGAGCGTGTCCTTGGCCTGTCCGTACAGGTTTTGCGCCGAGCCTTTCAGCTCAGTGACATTGCCCTCGGCTTGCGTCCGCTTATCGCCGGTCAGATCGCCCGCTGCACCTTTGACCTTGCCGCCGAGTTCTTTCGCGGCGCCTTTGACACGATCTTCGTCCATGGCTCTTCCTCCTCGGTATCCGAACGGATTGGCGGCATCGAGCCACCAACGCGTGAGCAGGGCCATTCGTCTCGACGGTAGACCACGCAGCCGGCGGCGCAGCGGAACTGTATGGGACGCTTACGGTTCCTTCTGGTCCAGAGTACACTGGAGTAACTTCCCGATGCCGAACGGTGCTCAGAATGGCCGGCCGAGCGCCGCCGATCCAGGCTTTGCCGACGCGCTGCGCGATCAGACCCAGGGCTATGTCGAGAAGCGCAAAGCCGACGCGGCACGCTTCGTGTCGGACGTCGGCGGTGCCATTCGCGACACAGGTACCAGCTTCGACTCGCTGCCGCAGTTGAAGGAGCTCTTCGATCAGGCGGCGCTCGGCGTCGACGAGTTGGCCGAGGCCATTTCACGCCGCAGCTTCGGCGAGATGTACGACGAGGTTCACGCCGCAATCCGACGCCGGCCCGCGCTGGCGACAGCCGCCGCTGTTCTGACGGGCCTCGCGTTCTTCCGCCTTGTGAATGCATCCAAGGTTCGGCCGGTCCCACGCTCGCACGCGGTGGTCCCGGTCGACGTCCTCCCGACGCCTGACGTCTAGGAGAGCGGGATGGCCGAGCCAGGATTGCGCAGCATCCCGACCCTCGTCGGCGATGCGGTCCGCGAGCTACGAGATCTCGTGGGTAGCGAAATCACGCTATTTCGCACCGAGATGGCGCAGGGCGTCCATCGCATATCCCTCGGGCTCAGCCTGTTACTCATGGCGGCCGTGTGCGCCATTGCAGGCCTGTTCACGCTGCTCCTCGCCTTGGTGAAGGGGATCGCCGTCCTCTTTCAATCGGATGCACTCGCGGCGCTGATCGTGGGCGGTGTCTTCCTCTTGCTTGCGATCAGTCTCGGGCTGTTCGGGCGCAGCAAGACATCCCTGTCCACGCTGGAGCCGACACGCACGGGTCGGCAGGTCAAACAGGACGCGCAGGTTCTCACGGATTGGATGGACACATGAGCGACTCGCCAGACAAACTGGAGCAGGACGTCGAGGCTAGCCGAGGCCGGTTGGACCGGACGCTGGCCGACCTACAGGCCCGGTTCAATCGACCTGGGATCCCGCGTGACTTTGCCGACCTGCGCCGGTCAGGGCAGGCAGCGAGCGAGACCGTCGAGCGGCTTGTCGCAGATGTCCGGGTCAATCCCGTCCCAGCGCTCATGATCGCGGCCGGCTTCGGGCTGCTTGTCTATGAGGCTTTTCGAACTGCCGCGGAGCGGAGGCGTCTGGCGGTTGTTTCTGCAGGATCCGCCATCACGACGACCGATCGCCACCTCCCTGAGAACCATCCGGACCGGATGCACGAGCGGCTCGACGACGCGCTGGAGGAGAGCTTCCCCGGCAGTGATCCGGTCTCGGTTCGGATCACGAAATAGCTTGTCCCCGTTTTTGTGGGCTCGAATTGCACGAACGGCCGGGACCAGCCAACTGGCTGCATCCCGGCCTCGCGCACTCCCGACCGCACCACGGCTGGTAGCGCGGATCTCGCGGTTTAATGGTGGTTTTTCAACACCACAAAAACACTACCAATATGCTTTTAGAGAGGTCGATTACCGCTACTGCCACCCCTTCGCACTGGGCTTTCCGATCACGTGGTCGATCCCCTCCAGGATCAGGGAATGGATGGAGCGGCCCCGGTCCTCGGCAATTCGGGCTAGCGCGGCGTGGCGGGCATCATCGAGGTAGACTGTCTGTCGGGCGGCTACATCTCGGCGCCCCTTCGGTCGGCCAGTCGGTTTGGTATTGACGCGCTCCTCCCCAGCCGGCGAGACGGATTGATGGATCTCGGTCGCCGTTGTAGCGCGGGCAACGACTGGCTCGGGCTCAGGCTCTGGTACCGCTACCGGCTCCGGCGGTGCCTCATCCTGTTCGACCTCACGGGCCGCGGCCGCGGCGGCTTTCATCGCGAGCGTCTGCGAGACGTTCGGGCGGCGGCTCATAGGGTCTCTCCGAGGCGGACCATGACGGCGTCGGCGAGCGCCGCGAATTCGGCTGCGGACGGCGTGTCGGCAGGGACCGCCTCCCCGGTCGCAAGGCTGTCGGCCACGATGGCGCGGTAGGAGATAGCCGGCGCCACCGGCTCAGTCAGCGCGGCCAGCGTCGTCACCACGTCTCGCCCTGCCCCGGTGCGCTTGTCGATGCGGCTGGGGACGATCAAAATGTCGGGCCGATCGCGCTTGGCGGCCTTCCGATGTCGGCGGATCGTGCCGACGGTCTCTGCAGCACCACGCACGTCCAGCACGGTCGATCCAGACGGCACCAGCACAAGATCGGACACGGCGATCGTCGCGCCGAATGCGGCGCCCATCGCGCCCGGGGCGTCGATCAGCACGAAGTCGGTCCCCTGGTTCTTGGCGGTCTTCACCCAGGCCGAGACCGCGGCGTCGCTGTCTTCCTCCAAGAGATGGGCTGTCACCTTGAACGGCAGTTGCCCATCCTCTGCGATCGAGGCGGCGTGCGCGGCCGGATCCGCGTCGAGCACGGCGACCGTCCGCCCTCGCCGATGCAGTTCGGCTGCGAGGTTGAGGGCCGTGGTCGTCTTGCCGACGCCACCCTTGCTCTGGGCAAGGCCAATGATCCTCACCATTTCGGGTCCACTCTCCCGCTAATGTGGTGGTGAAAAAGCACCACGAAAACTTTATCCTGCCGCCATCGTGGCGTGCCCGTCGTTGCGAACGAGCCAGTAAAGGACGGAGGCGGATTGTCCGAATGCCGCCCCGCCTTCGACTTCGCCGCGGGCCACGACAGCGCGAGCCGCCAGGTCCTTGTCGATGGTCTCGCAGGCCTGAGCGCGGACAGCTGCGGCATCGCCGTGCTTTGTGATCGCGCGGTTGATCCCGCCCGAGTACTTCACCGGTTTTAGGAACTGAGGCCCGATGGCGCCCGCAAGATGGGTAGCGAGCAGCAGCGAGTAGACGGCGGTTCCGTCAACGGCGAGGCGCTGGGCCTTGATCTCGTCGGCCGTCGTCGCATCGGTGAAGTGCCGGAGGTTGCCTAACGCGTCGAAGGTGTACATCGCCTTGAGCTCGACGAGGGCGAGCGGTGTGCCGGTAGGGTCGAGCACGGCGAGGTCGACCCTGTTCCATTCCCGGGCGACGATGCAGCCGGACGGCTCGTAATCCTGGTGCAGCCGAAAAGCGAAGCGGTCGCGGATCGCGGACTCCACCTTCATTGTCATCGCGAGATAGGCCAGTTCGTTTGGACGGAACTCACCACCGATCGCCCCAAGGGTGGTGGTCAGCTCCTGATCCGGGTCCTTCATGCAACCGCCCGACAAGTCTCATTGCCGCGGTCGTCACACTTTCGTGGTGTGATAAAAGCGGGATCGTGGAATGACGCTCGCACGACCTTAGCGCGTGATAGTGTCTGAGAAGGACAGTTATCGGACACGATGCCATGAAGGCGCTGAAAACGCGTGCTCCGGAGCCACGGGCCGGCCTGCCGATCGTCGCCGGCCTGTCCGACCAGGCCCGGGCGTTCCAGCGGGCGGGCAAGGCTAAGAGCACGCAGCGCGCCTATCTCAGCGACGCTGGACAGTTCGCGACCTGGTGCATCGGGCATGGCTTCGACCCAATGCCAGCGACACCAGCCATTGTGCTCGAGTTTCTGACCTACGAGGCAGTACGTGGTGCGAAGGCATCGACCATCGCCCGTAGGCTCGCCGCGATCCGGTACGCACACAAGCTCGCCGGTGAGCGTGACCCGACCGACGACGAAGGTCTGCGCGAGGGCCTACGCGGGATCCGGCGTGAGATAGGCACTCGACCGAAGCAGAAGGCAGCGGCGACGGCCGACATCCTGGCGGCTCTGCTCATGCGGACGCCCGACAGCCTGACGGGTCAACGAGATCGCGCGCTGCTGGCGCTGGGCTTCGCCGGTGCGTTCCGTCGGTCCGAGCTCGTCGCCCTCGACGTCGCCGACTTGGTCCAAGATCCGGACGGCCTGCGGGTTTTGGTTCGGAGGTCCAAGACCGATCAAGAAGGGCAGGGGGTCGAGAAGGCCATCCCGCACGGTCGGTTCATCCGACCGGTCGCTCTGGTGCGGGAATGGCTCGATGCGGCCGGCATCAAGGACGGGCCTGTGTTCCGGTCAGTGAACAAGGCCGGCAGGGTTGAGCCGCGCCGCCTAGGTGTGAAGACGGTCGAGCGCGTGATGAAACACTACTGCACGGCCGCAGGGCTCGACGCCTCGACCTTCGGGGCGCACTCGCTGCGGGCCGGCTACATCACCACTGCGGCTGAGCGCGGCGCCGATCTCGCGCGGATCATGGATCAATCAGGCCACCGGGATCCGCGGACGGTGGTCGGGTACATTCGGCGGGCGAATGCCTTTAAGGGGCACTCGGGAAGCGGGTTTTTGTAACTATCGTTCTTTGCTAAAATATTGGTTCGTGAGGTATGCTACCTCGGTTCGGTTCTTCGCTCTCAGCTTCTTCATGAGGTTGCGGACGTGAACTTTAACCGTGCTATCGCACATGTTCAGCTCGTAGGCGATGATCTCGCTCGGCGTACCCTTACGCAGGGCTCGGGCGACGCTGGTCCGCCGAGGCGAGAACCGGTGATGTTCCGGGACTTTGTTCTGTGTGCTTGTCACTCACTCTAGAACGCCCACACT
>NZ_JAKSYK010000031.1:0-67109 GCF_022829425.1 Methylobacterium sp. J-072
AGCGCCATCTCGCGGATCGCAGTCCGGTCCTCATCGAGCCCGAAACTCATGGGCATCACTCCAATAGGTCAGAACGGACGCTTCCCTCCCCCCTCTGCGGGGGAGGGTGGCCCCTGCGTCAGCAGGGGTCGGGAGAGGGGAGCGACGTTTCCGGAAAGGTCGCGACGGGCGCGAGATCCTGCACCGTCGCGCTACCCCTCTCCCGCCGCGCCTCCGCGCGGCACCCTACCCCGCAGAGGGGGGAGGGTTGAAATGCCCCTACCGCATCGTCGGAATGGAGAACTCCGCCCCGCTCTTGATGCCGCTCGGCCAGCGCTGCGTGACCGTCTTGGTCTTGGTGTAGAAGCGGATCGAGTCCGGCCCGTGCTGGTTCAGGTCGCCGAAGCCGGAGCGCTTCCAGCCGCCGAAGGTGTGGTAGGCGATCGGGACCGGGATCGGCACGTTGACGCCGACCATGCCGACATTCACCCGGGCGGTGAAGTCGCGCGCCGCGTCGCCGTCCTGGGTGAAGATCGCCACCCCGTTGCCGTACTGGTGGGTCGAGGGCAGCACCAGAGCCTCCTCGTAGTTCTGGGCCCGCACCACCGAGAGGACGGGGCCAAAAATCTCTTCCTTGTAGATGGTCATGTCGGGGGTCACGCGGTCGAACAGCGAGCCGCCCATGTAGAAGCCGTTTTCGTAGCCCTGGAGCTTGAAGCCGCGGCCGTCGACGGCGAGATGCGCGCCCTCGGCGACGCCCTGGTCGATGTAGCCCGCGACCTTCCGGACTGCCTCGGCGGTGACCATCGGGCCGTAATCGGCCGAACCGTCATGGGACGGGCCGATCTTGAGCGACTCGACCCGCGGGATCAGCTTTTCCATCAGCCGGTCGGCGGTGGCCTCGCCCACCGGCACCGCCACCGAGATCGCCATGCAGCGCTCGCCGGCCGAGCCGTAGCCGGCGCCGATCAGCGCATCGACCGCCTGGCCCATATCGGCGTCGGGCATGATGATCATGTGGTTCTTGGCGCCACCGAAGCACTGGGCGCGCTTGCCCGTCTGGGCGGAGCGCACGTAGATGTACTCGGCGATCTGCGAGGAGCCGACGAAGCCCACCGCCTTGATGTCCTCGTCGTCGAGGATCGCGTCGACCGCTTCCTTGTCGCCGTTGACGACGTTCAGGATGCCCGGCGGCAGGCCGGCCTCCAGGAAGATCTCGGCGATGCGCAGCGGCACGCTCGGGTCACGCTCGGACGGCTTCAGGATGAAAGCGTTGCCGCAGGCGATGGCCGGAGCACATTTCCACAGCGGGATCATGGCCGGGAAGTTGAACGGCGTGATGCCGGCGACGACTCCCAGCGGCTGGCGCAGGGAATAGACGTCGATGCCGGGGCCGGCGCCCTCGGTGTACTCGCCCTTGAGTAGGTGCGGGATGCCGCAGGCGAACTCGACCACCTCGACACCGCGCTGGATGTCGCCCTTGGCGTCCGGCACGGTCTTACCGTGCTCGGAGGCCAGCAACTCGGCCAAGCTGTCCATCTCGCCGCGGATGAGCTCGAGGAAGCGCATCATCACCCGGGCGCGCTTCTGCGGATTGGTGGCAGCCCAGGCCGGCTGGGCCACCGCGGCGTTCTCGATGGCGGCGCGCATCTCGGCCTTGCTGGCGAGCGCGACCTGAGCCTGGACCTCGCCGGTCGAGGGGTGGAACACGTCGGCGAATCGCCCGCTCTCGCCGCCGACAATGCGGCCGCCGATAAAGTGCCCGATCGTGCGCATGAGCGCCTCCCTGTTGTCGTTTTTCGATTTGGTTTGGTGCAGCCTAACAGGATCGCTTGAACGATAAAGCCGGATGCGCTTACAGCGGCCGTGCATCGATGCACAGCGGGTTTGCGGTCATGAGCCGGACGGGGCGCAACTGGGACGATCTGCGCTTCTTCCTGGCGGTGGCCCGCACCGGCACCCTGAGCGCCGCCGCGGGGCGCACCGGCACCGAGCACACCACGGTCGGGCGGCGGATCCGCGCCTTGGAAGACGGGCTCGGCGCCCGGCTGTTCCACCGGAGCAACCTCGGCTACGCGCTCACCGAGGACGGCGCCCACCTGCTGAGTGTGGCCGAGGCCATGGAGAGCGCCTTCCTGTCGGCCAAGACCGCCACCGAGGCGGGGGCCCAGTCCGTGTCCGGCACGGTGCGGATCGGCGCCCCGGACGGGTTCGGCAGCGTGTTCCTGGCCTCGCGGATGCACCGGTTGACCGAGCGCCATCCCGGACTGGAGGTCGAGATCATGGCGACCGCCCGGATCTTCAGCCTGTCGAAGCGCGAGGCCGACATCGTCATCGGCCTGTCGACCCCGCAGCAGGCCCGGGTGGTGGCGCGCCGGCTCACCGATTACCGGCTGTTCGTCTACGGGGCCGAATCCTACCTCGCCGCGGCGCCCCCGATCGCCGCCGTCTCGGATCTCACGGCGCATCCCTTCGTCGGCTATATCGAGGACATGCTGTTCGCGCGCGAGCTGAACTATCTCGGCGCCCTGGAGCCCGCCGTGACCGCGCGGCTGCGCTCGACCAACCTGCTGGCCCAGGTCCACGCGACGCTGAACGGCGCCGGCCTGTGCATCCTGCCCGCCTTCATCGCGGCGGCCCATCCCGGGCTGGCGCCGGTCCTGCCCGGGGCGGTGTCGCTGACGCGCTCGTTCCACATGCACATCCATGAGGACCACCGGAAGGCCGCCCATATCCGGGCGGTGGCGGGCTTCATCGCCGGGGAGGTCGAGGCGGCCGGCGCGCTGTTCGCCGGGCCGTCCGTGTAAGCGGCGGCGGTTTCGCGGCGGGGCCCCAAGTCTTAAGATCGCGCGTTCCGGCAGGCCCGAACTGGCCCTGAACCAAGGATCAAGACAATGGTCGCCTCGATCGCCCTGCCCCGGCTGATGCGCATCGGCGCCGGCGCCTCGCGGCTGCTGCCGGAGGTTCTGGGCCAGCTCGGCCTGTCGCGCCCCTTCGTGGTCACCGACCCGTATCTGGTCAGCAGCGGCCGCACCGACACGCTGCTCGAACGCCTGACCAGCGCCGGCGCCCGTGCGACGATCTTTTCCGAGACCGTGCCGGACCCGACCGTGGCCTCCGTGGAGGCGGCGCTCGCCGCGCTCCAGGCCGGCGATTTCGACTGCGTGGTCGGCTTCGGCGGCGGCAGCCCCATGGACACCGCCAAGGCGGTCGCCGTGCTGGCCCGCCACGGCGGCCACATGCGCGACTACAAGGCGCCCCGCCAGCAGGACGAGCCGGGCCTGCCGATCGTGGCGATCCCCACCACCGCGGGCACCGGCTCGGAGGCGACCCGGTTCACCATCGTCACCGACGAGGCCTCGGACGAGAAGATGCTCTGCATCGGGCTGGCCTACCTCCCGGTGGCGGCCTTGGTCGATTACGAATTGACCCTGACCAAGCCGAAGCGCCTCACCGCCGATACCGGCATCGATGCGCTCACCCACGCCATCGAGGCCTATGTCTCGCGCAAATCCAACCTGTTCTCGGACGGGCTCGCCCTCCAGGCGATGCACCTGATCGCCCCGAACCTGCGCCGGGTCTGGACCGATCCCAGCGACCGGGCGGCGCGCGAGGCGATGATGCTGGGTGCGACCCAGGCCGGCATCGCGTTCTCGAATTCATCGGTGGCGCTGGTCCATGGCATGAGCCGGCCGATCGGCGCGCATTTCCACGTGGCCCACGGGCTCTCGAACGCGATGCTGCTGCCCGCGGTCACCGCCTTCTCGGCCCCGGCAGCTATCGGCCGCTACGCCGCCTGCGCCCGAGCCATGGGCATCCCCGGCGTCGACGGCGACGACCGGGCCGCCGTGACGGCCCTGGTGGCGGAGCTCGAAGCCCTCAACGACGACCTCGATGTGCCCGGCCCTCGGGAATACGGGATCGACCCGGCCCGCTGGGAGGCCCTGATCCCGACCATGGCCGCCCAGGCGCTGGCCTCCGGCTCCCCCGCCAACAACCCGATCGAGCCGAGTGCGGAGGAGATTCAGGCGCTGTATCGGCGGGTCTGGGCGGCGTGAGATCCCGGGCGACCGGGCGATAACCGGTGGCACACCGTCTTTGCGAGCGGAGCGAAGCAATCCAGCAGCGCGACGACCATTCATGTCGCGCTACCCTAGGTCGCTTCGCTGCGCTCGCGATGACGGAGTGACCTCGACCGGACCTACTTCGCCGTCAGCGGGCAGCCGCTCTCCGCCGGCGTGGCATAAGCTTCCTTGCCCGGGATGGTCGCGAGCTGCCGGTAGAGGTCCCACGGGCCCTTCGACTCGGCCGGCTTCTTGACCTCGAACAGGTACATGTCGTGCACCATGCGGCCGTTCGGCTGGACGATGCCGCCATGGGCGAAGACGTCGTCCACCGGCAGCGCCTTGAGCTTGGCGTTGACCGCCTCGGTCTCGTCGGTGCCCGCCGCCTTCACGGCCTTCAGGTAGGACAGGACCGCCGAGTAGGTGCCGGCCTGGATCATGTTCGGCATCCGGCCGGTGCGCTTCTTATAGCGCTCTCCGAAGGCCCGGGTCTCGTCGTTGGCGTCCCAGTACCAGCCCTCGGTCAGCGTCAGGCCCTGCGCGACCTTGAGGCCGAGCCCCTCAACCTCCGAGAGGGTGAACAGCAGGGCCGCGAGCTTCTGGCCGCCCTCGACGATGCCGTACTCGGCAGCCTGCTTGATCGCGTTGGAGGTATCCAGCCCGGCATTGGCGAGCCCGATCACCTTGGCCTTCGAGCCCTGCGCCTGCAGCAGGAACGAGGAGAAGTCCTGGTTCGAGAGCGGGTGGCGGACGCTGCCCAGCACCTTGCCGTTGTTGGCCAGGACGACCCGGCTGGTGTCGGCCTCGAGCGCCGAGCCGAAGGCATAGTCGGCGGTGAGGAAGAACCAGGTGTCGCCGCCGGCCCGGGTCAGCGCGCCGCCGGTGCCGACCGCCAGCGCCCGCGTGTCGTAGGCCCAATGATAGCCGTAGGGCGTGCAGGCCTTGCCGGTGAGGTCGCTGGAGGCCGCCCCGGTGGTGATCGTGATCTTCTTCTTCTCGCGGGACAGGCCCTGGACGGCCAGAGCCACCGACGAGGTGGTCAATTCCATGATCGCGTCGACGCCGTCGCGGTCGTACCATTGCCGGGCGATGCCCGAGGCGATGTCAGGCTTGTTCTGATGGTCGGCCGCGAGGATCTCGATCGGCACGCCGTCGACCTTGCCGCCGAAATCCTCCACCGCCATCCGGGCGGCCTCCACGGAGCCCTGGCCGCCGAACTGGGCGTAGAGGCCGGATTGGTCGTTGAGCACGCCGATGCGCACGGCGTTGCCGGAGAAGGCACCGGCCGCGGGCCCCTGGGCTGCTGCCGGGCCGGAGCCCAGAACCGCGCCCGCCAGGGCGGTGGCCAGCACTGTGCCGCCAAATGTCCTGATCATGTCACTCCCCGGCATGTTTTGCCCGGATGATCCGAGCACCCGATTCTGACGCGGGTTCGAGATCAGACTATTGCACCGGCGCAAACCGCGCCACGGCCGCGATTGAACAGGGATTGAGAGATCGCGCGGGTTGTGACGCCCCCGGCGACCGCCCCGTTTCCGGACCGTATCCAGCCGCCGAGGTTATAATACCTTAACCATAATTACACGAATGGCCGCGCAGGGTCCGGTGATGAACGGCAATTCGGCCGTTCCCGGTGCGTGGCGATGCGATGAATTCAGCCCGTCTCGTCGTCCTCGGCATCGCCCTCGCAGCGGGCAGTGGAGCGGCGTTCCTGATGAGCGGCGGCGACCCGCCTCCGCCGCCGCCGGCCCCGAAGGCCGAGCTGCCGCCGCCTCCGATGACCGAGGTGCTGGTGGCCGCCGCCGACATGCCGATGGGCCAGGTCCTGCGCGCCGCGGACCTGCGCTGGCAGCCCTGGCCGGACGGCGCCATGACGGCCGGCTACATCAGCCGCAAGGACAACGCGAAGGCGCTGGACGAGACGGTCGGCGCCTCCGTGCGCTCGGGCTTCCTCGCGGGCGAACCGATCCGGGCGCAGAAGCTGGTCCGGCCCGAGAGCGGGTTCATGGCCGCGATCCTGCCCGCCGGGATGCGCGCGGTCGCCATCGTCACCGACAGCCGCGGCACCAACTCCGCCGGCGGCTTCATCCTGCCCAACGACCGCATCGACGTGATCCGCACCTTCCGTGACGATGCCAACTCGCGCGCCAACAGCAGCGAGGTCCAGCTCTCCCAGACGATCCTGACCGATATCCGCGTCCTGGCGATCGGTCAGCTGATCCAGGAGAAGAACGGCACCAACGTCGTCACCGGCGAGACCGCCACGCTCGCCGTCACCCCCGCGCAGGCGGAGACCCTGACCCTCGCCCAGAAGGTCGGTTCCCTGTCGCTGTCGCTGCGCAGCCTCGCGGATGCGGGCCGGCCGGTCGAGGCCCAGCCGATCGATGCCGCGATGGCGCAGACGCCCGAACCCGGATTGACCGTCGTGCGCTTCGGCGTGGCGCGGCAGCAGACGCCGTGATCCCCATGATTGCCCTGCCGATTCCCCTCCGTCCGGCGCGCGTCCTCGCGCTGCTCGCCCTGGTGGCCGCGGGACCCGCCTGCGCGCAGGAGCGCCCGATCCTCGGCCCCGCTCCGGTGCTGACGGTGGGCTCCGCAGAGGCCGCCTCGTCCCGCCGGGTCGAATTGACCGCGGGCCGCTCGGTGATCGTCGACCTGCCGCGGGACGCCAAGGAGGTGTTCGTCGCCAACCCGGCCGTGGCCAACGCCGTCGTCCGCTCGACCCGAAAAGTGTTCGTGATCGGCATGGCCGACGGCGCGACCTCGATCTTCATCATGGATGCCGAGGGCCGCCAGATCGCCGCCCTCGACGTGACCGTGGCCCGGGACCTCAACCTCGGGACGCTGCGCGAACTGCTCGGCCAGAGCATCCCGGGTGGCCGCTTCGACGTGCGCTCGTCGGGCGCCTCGGTGCTGCTCTCGGGCTCGGTGAATTCCTCGTCGGACGCCCAGCAGGCGATCGACATCGCCAACGCCTTCGTCGGCCTGGGGGGCGGCGCGACCGCCACGAGCGCGCCGAGCGGCGGCGTCTCGGCCGGCGCGCGGGGCGCGGTGATCAACAACCTCACGATCCGCAACAAGGACCAGGTGATGCTCCGCGTCACCGTGGTCGAAGTGTCCCGCAACGTGCTGAAGCAGTTCGGGATCAACATGACCGGCAATTGGTCGGCGCTGAACCCGGTGAGCACGGTTACAGACGCGGCGACCGGCCTCGTGACCTCGCCGGCTCTCAACAACACCCTGCCCTTCCCGATCACCGGCGGCAGCACACCCTCGGGCAACCAGCTCCAGGCCTCCATCAAGGGAGCCGGCTTCTCGCTGCAGGCGACGCTGAAGGCTTTCGAACAGGCGGGCGTCTCGCGCATCCTGGCCGAGCCGACGCTGACCGCGATCTCCGGGGAGGCCGCGAAGTTTCTGGCCGGCGGCGAATTCCCGGTGCCGTCCTCGGCCTCCTGCGTGGTCGGCGGTGTCTGCACGCCCGGCATCACCTTCAAGCCCTACGGCGTCTCGCTCTCCTTCACGCCCGTTGTTCTGGCCGACAACCGGATCTCGATCCGCGTGGCCACGGACGTGACCGAGATCGATCCGCAGCAGAGCTTCAACTACACGGTCGGCAACAACACGGTAGCCGTGCCCGGCACCCGGGTCCGCCGCTCCGAGACCACCGTCGAGCTGCCCTCCGGCGGCGTGATGATGACCGCCGGCCTGATCCAGCAGGTGAACAAGCAGGCGATCTCCGGCCTGCCCGGCTTGATCAACCTGCCGATCCTCGGCGCGCTGTTCCGGTCCCGGGACTACCAGCGCATGGAGACCGAGCTGATGATCATGTGCACCCCCTACATCGCCCGGGCGATGGAGCCCAAGCAGGTGACCCGGCCCGACGACAACTTCGTCGACGCCACCGACGGACAGGCGGTGCTGCTCGGTCAGGTCAACCGCCTCTACGGCAAGGTCGGCGCCGCCCCGCTCGGGCGCAGCTATCGCGGCCGCGTCGGCTTCATCGTCGAGTAGCGCCCGCTTCCAGGATCGGATCCATGACCCGACTTCACCCGCCCGCCCCGTTGCGCCGCCCGTCCCGGCTCGCGGCCGCCTGCGCCCTGGGCCTGCTGGCCGCGGGCTGCAAGAGCGAGCCCGCCACCACCGGGGGGATCGACCTGTCGGATTACCGCGCGCGGCACCCGATCGTGCTGGCTGACGGCACCCGCAGCCTCGACGTGTTCGCCACCGGGCCGGGCCACCTCGACCCGCGTCAGGCCGGCGACATCGACGCGTTCATGCTGGAATACCGCCGCTACGGCCGCGGCGGCATCCTGGTGGAAGTGCCCCAGGGCCTGCCGCCGGCCCAGGCCGATTCCGTCGCACGCACGGCCTCGGCCTTGCTCCGGCGCGGCACCGAGGACGGCGTCGGCGCCCGCGAGATCTTCCAGTCGCCCTATCCGGTCGCGGCACCGGGCTTGGCCGCGCCGATCCGGCTGAGCTTCCAGCGCATGCAGGCCAAGGTCGCCGACCAGTGCGGGCTGTGGCCCCAGGACCTCGGCACCTCGAACTTCGCTGCCGATTACGGCAACCGGCCGAGCTGGAATCTCGGCTGCGCCACCCAGGCGACTCTGGCCGCCCAGGTGGCCGACCCGATCGACTTGGTGCGCGGCCGACCCGAGGGCCGGATCGACACGGTCAAGCGCGTCCGGGACATCGGCCAGTTGAGGGATGGCAAGGATCCGTCAACCACATGGCGGCAAGATGGGACGAACGCCGTCAAGTCCCAGGTCAGCAACTAGGACCGGCGGTGCAACCTCCCACGCCGTCACCGAAGCCGCGCCTCGACCACGAACCCGAAAGTGCCGTCATGGCGGACCCGTCCGAGACATCCGAGCGCACGATCGCCCCGGTGCCCCGGATCACGATCCAGGCGTTCTGCGAGACCGGCGAGACCGCCGCGATGATCGAGGGCGCTTCCCTCGACCGGCGCATGCAGAAGGCGCAGATCAAGGTCCGGATGGGCGGCGGCGCCGCGGCGATCGAGGCCTACCGCCACGCGCCGACGCCGAACGTCATCGTCATCGAGACGCAGGGCGTCCGCTCGAAGCCGGTCGAATGCCTGGATGCCCTGGCCGAGGTCTGCGACGAGGGCACCCGCGTCCTGGTGATCGGCCACGTCAATGACGTGACCCTCTACCGCCAGCTGATCCAGCGCGGCGTGTCCGACTACCTGATGGCGCCGGTCGAGCCGCTGACCTTGATCGCGGCGATCTCCGACCTGTTCACGGCGCCCGGCGTCAAGCCGGTGGGCCGCACCGTGGCGGTCTACGGGGTCAAGGGCGGCATCGGCGCCTCGACGGTGGCGCACAACTTCGCCTGGTCGATCGCCCGCAACCAGGGCGTCCAGACGGTGATCGCCGATCTCGACATCGCCTTCGGCACCGCCTCGCTCAACTTCAACCAGGACCCGCCGCAGGGCATCGCCGAAGCGGTGTTCGCCCCAGAGCGCCTGGATTCGGCCCTGGTCGAGCGGCTGCTGTCGAAGTGCAGCGACAATCTCAGCCTGCTCTCGGCGCCGGCGAGCCTCGACCGGACCATCGACCTGTCGGAGCCGGCCTTCGATGCCCTGATCGAGTACCTGCGGGCGAGCGTGCCCTGCGTGGTCCTCGACATCCCGCACCAGTGGAGCGCGTGGTCGAAGCGCGTGCTGACGGCGGCCGACGAGATCCTGATCGTCGCCGGTCCCGACCTCGCCTGCCTGCGCAACGCCAAGAACCTGCTCGGGGCGCTCAAGCACGGCCGCCCGAACGACCAGCCGCCCCGGATCCTGCTCAACGGCGTCGGCATGGCCAAGCGGCCGGAGATCGGGGCAGCCGAGTTCGCCAAGGCGCTCGACGCGCCGATCGCCGCCACGATCCCGTTCGAGCCGACCCTGTTCGGCACCGCCGCCAACAACGGCCAGATGATCGCCGAGATCCAGGCCGGCTCGAAGGTGGCGGAGCTGTTCAACGACCTCGCCGCGGTCACCCTCGGGCGGCCGGAGACGCGGCGCAGCCGGTCGAGCCTGCTGGAGCCGCTGCTCGCCAAGCTCGCCGGCCGCAAGGCCTCGTGATGCGCAACACCTTCGCCGGGACGATGCCTGATGCAGGCGCCTTGGATCTGACCCATGTTCGGTAGGCGACAATCCGGAGCCGCCCCGACGGCGCCCGTGCCGGTCCCGCAGATGCGGGCCGCGGTTCCGGCCGCGCCGGTGCTGCGCGACGCCGCCCCGGCGCCCAAGCCGGCGCCACCGCCGCCGGCCGCCCCGGTGGCGGTCGAGAACCTGCGCTCCGAGGATTACTACCGGACCAAGAGCCTGATCTTCGGCGCCCTGATCGAGGCGATCGACCTCACGCAGCTCTCGCGCCTCGACGCCGAGACCGCCCGGGAGGAGATCCGCGACATCGTCACGGAGATCATCGGGCTCAAGAACATCGTCCTGTCGATCGCCGAGCAGGAGGAGCTGCTCGACGACATCTGCAACGACGTACTCGGCTACGGCCCGCTGGAGCCGCTGCTCGCTCGCGACGACATCGCCGACATCATGGTCAACGGCGCCAACCGGACCTTCATCGAGGTCAGCGGCAAGATCCAGCTGACCAATGTCCGGTTCCGCGACAACCAGCAGCTGATGAACATCTGCCAGCGCATCGTCAGCCAGGTCGGGCGGCGCGTGGACGACGCCTCGCCGATCTGCGACGCGCGCCTGCCGGACGGCTCCCGCGTCAACGTGATCGCGCCGCCGCTGTCCATCGACGGGCCGGCGCTGACGATCCGTAAGTTCAAGAAGGACAAGCTCACCCTCGAGCAGCTCGTGCGCTTCGGGGCGATCTCCCCGGAGGGCGCCGAGGTCCTGAAGATCATCGGCCAGTCGCGCTGCAACGTCGTCATCTCGGGCGGCACGGGCTCGGGCAAGACCACGCTGCTCAACTGCCTGACCGCCTTCATCGAGCACGACGAGCGGGTCATCACCTGCGAGGACGCGGCCGAGCTGCAGCTCCAGCAGCCGCACGTCGTCCGCCTGGAGACGCGCCCCCCGAACATGGAGGGCCAGGGTCAGGTCACCATGCGCGACCTGGTCAAGAACTGCCTGCGCATGCGGCCCGAGCGGATCATCGTCGGCGAGGTCCGCGGACCCGAGGCGTTCGACCTGCTCCAGGCGATGAACACCGGCCATGACGGCTCGATGGGCACGCTCCACGCCAACAGCCCGCGCGAATGCCTGTCGCGTATCGAGTCGATGATCTCGATGGGCGGCTTCACGCTGCCGTCCAAGACCCTGCGCGAGATGATCTGCGGATCCATCGACGTGGTGATCCAGGCCATGCGCCTGCGCGACGGCTCCCGGCGCATCACCCACATCACCGAGGTGCTGGGGATGGAGGGCGACGTCATCACCACGCAGGACGTGTTCCTCTACGACATTGTCGGCGAGGATCCGAACGGCAAGCTGATCGGGCGCCACCGGTCGACCGGCATCGGCCGGCCGAAATTCTGGGAGCGCGCCCGCTATTACGGGCTGGATCGCCGGCTCGGCGAGGCGCTCGACGCCGCCGAAGTCGTCGACGGGACGTAACCATGGCGGATTCGTCCCAGCTGCCGATCGCCGCCGGCCTGATCGGCATCGCCGTGGCGGCCGTGGCCTATGTCGCGGTGCTGCCGCTGCTCGGCGGGCAGCGGCGAGCGAGCAAGCGCCTGAAATCGATCGGCGTCTCGGCTTCCGGGGCGGCGGTGCGCGGCGTTGCGGTCAACCGGCGCGAGCAGGTCGCCAAGACGCTGAGCGAGATCGAGGCGAAGGCGAAGAACGCCAACAAGGCCACGCTGGAGCTGAAGCTCGCCCGCGCCGGCTTGAGCTGGACGAAGCGGACCTACTACACGGTCTCGGCCGGCTGCGGCACCGTCCTCGCCCTGCTGCTGTTCATGATCACCGACAGTCCGGTGGCCGCGGCAGGCGCCGCCTTCGCGGGCGGCTTCGGCATGCCCGCCTTGATGCTGCGGCGCCTGCGTCTCCGGCGCATCGCCAAGTTCAACAAGGAATTGCCCAACGCCGTCGACGTGGTGGTGCGCGGCATCCGCACCGGCATCCCGGTGGGCGACTGCTTCCGCATGGTCTCGCGCGAGGCCGAGGAGCCGGTGCGCAGCGAGTTCCGGACGGTGATCGAGACCCAGGCGATGGGCCTCTCGCTCGGCGAGGCGGTCTCGCGCCTGTTCGAGCGGGTGCCGACCGCCGAGGTAAACTTCTTCGCGATCGTGATCAACATCCAGCAGCAATCGGGCGGCAACCTGTCAGAGGCGCTGAACAACCTCTCGGTGGTGTTGCGCGACCGGGCCAAGATGCGCGGCAAGGTCCAGGCGATGAGCATGGAGGCCAAGGCCTCAGCCTCGATCATCGCGTGCCTGCCCTTCGGCGTGGCCGGTATCACCACGCTGACCAGCCCGGACTACATCTCGCTGCTCTGGACGACGGATATCGGCACGATCGCGCTGGTGGGGGCGGCGATCTGGATGTCGATCGGCGTCTTCACGATCAAGAAGATGATCGCCTTCGACTTCTGAGCCTGATCGGATTCGGACCCGTGCCATGATCGACGCCATCGCGGAGAAGCTGTTCGATCCCCGGTTCATGGGCACGCTGCTGACCGCCATCGCGGCGGCCGCGACCGCCTTCGCGGTGGCGCAGCCCTTCTTCGAGACGGACAAACTCGGCAAGCGGATGAAGCTCGTCAGCGACGAGCGCGAACAGATCCGGCGGCGGGAGCGCCAGACGGACCGGACCCGGCCGAACGACCGGGCGGCGCTGCGCGTGGCGCCCAAGGCCTACATGAAATCGATCGTGGACCGGTACCAGCTGAACCGCTGGCTCGGAACCGACACGGCCAAGCGCAAGCTGATGATGGCGGGCTATCGCGGCCAAGGCGCGGAGACCACGTTCCTGTTCTTCCGCCTGGTCGTCCCGGTGTCCTCCGTGATCGCGGCGGTCTTCTACCTGTTCGTGCTGGAGGCGATCGATGCCTCCTACCTGGTGCGGATCGGGATGGTGATCGGCGCGGCCTATGGGGGCATCAAGGCGCCCGAGCTGTTCCTGGTCAATGGCGCCAAGAAGCGGCAGGCCGAGATCCGCAGGGCCTGGCCGGACGCCCTCGACCTGACGCTGATCTGCGTCGAATCCGGCATGGCGATCGAGCACGCGTTCCGGAAGGTCAGCACCGAGATCGCGACTTCCTCGGTGGTGCTGGCCGAGGAACTCGCCCTGATGACGGCGGAGATGTCGTTCCTGCCCGACCGGCGGCAGGCCTACGAGAACCTGTCGCTGCGGACCGGGCTGGAGCCGGTGAAGTCGGTGGCGACCGCACTGATCCAGGCCGAGCGCTACGGCACACCGGTGGGTCAGGCGCTCCGGGTTCTGAGCCAGGAGAGCCGCGACCAGCGCATGAACGAGGCGGAAAAGAAGGCGGCCAGCCTGCCGCCCAAGCTGACCGTGCCGATGATCCTGTTCTTCCTGCCGGTGCTGTTCGTCGTCATCATCACGCCGGCGGTCATCCAGATCATGCGGACGCAGTGAGGCTCAGCGGATGCGGCCGGGACGAGTCGGCTCGAACACGATGCGGCGGTGGAACGCGCACCAGCTCTTGCCGTCGGAGACCGGCGCGCCGCAGCAGACCGCACGGTCGTTCGGCTCGCCGATGATGTACTTGCACACGAAGGCGCCGGACTGCGCGAAGGGCACACGCAGATCCGCCGAAGGCTCCTGGACGCCCTCGGCATCGCCGATCTGAGACATGCGGACGAGTTGATTCATGGGGTGATCGGCTCAATAAGCAGGCTGCACGGTCGGCGCGGGCGCCTCGGCAGAGGGGGAGGATTGAACGCTCCTCCTTCAGGCGGCGGCCCCGTCTCGCGTGTCCGGGACTTGCGTCTCGCGGAGCGGCATCGGGGGCGACCCGCCCGAGCCGGCCTCGACGGCTGGCGCGGTGAGCGTCATCGTATCGTCGTAACTGGGGTTACAACGATTGAAAACAAGACCAGCGTGCATTCGCTGCATCGGACCACGGTGCCGGGTGCGTAGCTCGCCGCAAGGCCGCGCTGCGGCTGCGGCTTTTTCCGGGTCCTGACGAAACGGCCCGACCGCGAAGTCTCAGGGTCGCAACCGGCCGCGGCCTGTGGTTTGGTGGGCGCTCGCGCGAACAGAGCCGGATAGCGGATTATGGCCCACCCGCCCCTCGTGACCCCCGAATGGCTGCATGACCGCCTCGAGGCCCCCGACATCGTGGTGCTCGACGCCTCGTGGTACCTGCCGGCCGCCGGCCGCGACGCCGCGGCCGAATTCCAGGCCGCCCATATCCCCGGGGCTTTGCGCTTCGATCTCGACGCCATGAGCGACACCGAGTCGAGCCTTCCGCACATGCTGCCGCGCTCCGACGTGTTCGCCTCGCGGATGCGGGCGCTGGGCATCGGCGACGGCACGCAGATCGTCGTCTATGACGGCCAGGGCCTGTTCTCGGCCCCGCGGGTCTGGTGGATGCTCAAGACCTTCGGGGTCCGGGACGCGCTGGTGCTGGATGGCGGCCTGCCCGCCTGGATCGCGGCGGGCTATCCCACCGAGGACGGCGACCCGGCTCCCCGCGAGCGGCGCCACTTCACCGCCCGGCTCGATCACGGCGCCGTGGCGGACGCCAACGACGTCGCCCGGGCCCTGGAGACCGGCTCGGCTCAGGTGGTCGACGCCCGCTCGGCCACCCGCTTCCGCGGCGAGGAGCCGGAGCCGCGGCCGGGCGTGCGGCCGGGGCACATGCCGGGGGCGCACAACCTGCACTACGCGTCCCTCCAGCGCGACGGCCGCCTGAAGAGCCCGGAGGAGTTGGAGAAGGTGTTCGCGGAGGCCGGTATCGATCCCGACCGGCCGGTCGTGACCACCTGCGGCTCCGGCGTCACCGCGGCGATCATCGCCCTGGCGCTGGAGACCATGGGCCAGCCGGCCCGCAGCCTCTACGACGGCTCTTGGTCCGAATGGGGCGCCGATACGGCGCGCCCGGTCGCGACGGGCGCCTAATCGCGGTTTCAGAAGGTCGAGACCTTTTGCGGGTCGAGGGCAGAGCCCTGGTCCATCATCAGGGCTCTGCCCTGACGACCCGCCAAAGGGCTGAGCCCTTTGGAAACCTCTGATTCAGGCGGTGCGCACCGTCCGGCGCTTGTCGGCGGAACTCCACTGCATCAGCCCGACCATCACGGCGATGGTGCCGACATAGACCAGCCCCTGCAGGGCGGTGGGCCGGTCGGTGTAGCCGACGAGGGCGTGCAGCACCCGACCCGGCCAGGAATTCTCCGCAATCACCGCGGAGCTGTTCCACAGGGTCTGGCCGAGGACGTCCACCACACCGGCATTGGCCAGGAACTGCGCGGCCTGCGAGGCGAGCCCAGCGGCAAGGAAGATGATCAGCACGCTGGTGATCGAGAACACGTAGCGGCTCGGGATCGCGGCGAGGCCGAAATAGGTCACCGCCGAGAGGAGGATGCCCGCCCCGATGCCCGCGAACGCGCCGAACTGGATGTCCGCGCCCGAGGTGCCGGAGGCGACGAGCCCGTAGAGGAACAGCACCAGCTCGGCCCCCTCGCGCAGGATCGCGGCGCCGACCACGATCGAGAGCGCGGCGGCCTCGCGCTCGCCCGAGCGCACCGCCTCGCCGGCCGCGCGCAATTCACCGGCGAGCTCCTTGCCGTGCTTGCTCATCCAGGTGTTGTGCCAGATCAGCAGCAGCACCGCGACGATCAGCACCGCGGCGTTCAGGATGTCCTGGCCGCTGCCCTCGAAGGCGTCGGAGATTTTTTCGGCGAACAGCGCCACAAGGCCGGCCCCGACGAGACCGCCGGCCACGCCGAGCAGCACCCAGCGCATGCGGCCCGGGATGCCGCGTGTGGCCGCGAGCACGATCGAGATGATCAGGCCCGCCTCGATGACTTCGCGGAAGGCGATGATGAAGGCGCCGATCATGGCGTTTCCTCAGTTGAACGCGGACCGCGCTACCAGACCCAGAACAGGAGCACCCAGTTGGCGACCGAAAGGGTCACCGCGGAGGCGATGCAGGCGGTCGCCCCGGCCCGCCGGAGACCACCCGCCGCGAGGCCGGCGACGCGCCAGGCGAGCCACACGCTCCACAGGCCGGAGCCGATCAGCATGGCCGCGCGGAGCTCCGACACGTACGGGATGACGATGCCGTCGCCGCGCAGGAACGTGACGGTCAACGCCGAGAGACCCAGGAAGACGCCGCAGCCCGCCACCGGGATCAGCGTCTGCGTCAGGTGGTGGAAGCGCTCGCGCGACCAGCCGCCGAGCGCCAGGGTCGCGAGCGCGACGATCCCCGACAGGGCGAGCCCGAGGATCACGGTCGCGGCGCCGATGTAGGCCAGCAGCAACCCGCCGTCGAGCAGGGTCATCACGTCGCTGCGGTCGGGATAATTCGTCAGGATGAACCAGGGCGCCGACATCTCCAGCGGCCAGGTGGTCCCGCGCTCGATCAGCCAGGTGGCGATCCCTTGCTTCGCCTCGACGAACCAGGGGCTCGACGACCACTGGAACGCGCCCACCGCCAGGGCCAGCATGCCGAACAGGATCAGCACGGTCTGTTCCAGGCTCGGCTCCTCGCCGGAGACGTGGACGATCTCGTGGTTGGGCGAGCGCAGGGCGAGGCGCACCGCACCGCGATGGCCGCTGCAGCGCCCGCACATGTGGCAGGAACCGGCCCCGCGCATCGCCTTGACCGGCACCAGGGGCGCGCAGTTGAAATACTCGGTGCCCTGCACGGGCTTGGGCGAGGCGGCCCAGGCGGCGCGGTCGACCTGAAAACTGATCGGCGCGAGCTTCGAGAGCACCGCGAACACGCCGTTGACCGGGCAGAGATAGCGGCACCAGACCCGCTTGTTGCGCCCGTAGAGCAGGCCGACGATGATCGCCGCGACGGTCGAGCCGCCGAGCACGGCGAGCACCGGCTTCGGGTAGCCGTAGACGCTGGTCATCTGGCCGTAGACGGTGGTGCCGGCGAACGCCAGGAACGGCCAGCCCTGCCAGGTGATCCAGCGCGGCACGGCGTAGCCGCGGCTCCAGCGGCTGGCGAACTCGCTGAGCGCGCCCTCGGGACAGAGCACCCCGCACCAGGCACGCCCGACCAGCACCATGCTCAGGAGCACGAACGGCCACCAGATGCCCCAGAACGCGAATTGCGCGGCGAGCGTCAGGTTGGTCCAGATATGGGCGGTGTTGTCGGGCAGCGGCAGCAGCGCCGGCACGATCACCAGCACGCCGTAGACCCCGACGATCACCCACTGGACGGCGCGGATCAGCCAGCCGTGCAGCCGCAGCCAGTCGCCGAAGCGGGCGAGCCGCTCGTCGATCAGGTCCCGGCGCGAAGGTGCGTCGGCGAGGAGGGCTGGGGCCGCCACCGTCAGGATGCGCTCATTTGGCCACCAGGGTAGCCTTCGCCTCGGGATGGAAATCGTCGAACACTTGGTATGTGCCGGGATCGAGGGTCCGGAACACGATCGCCGAGGTCGAGCCCGCGGCCAGCGCCTTCTCGCGCTTGAGTTCCGTGCTCTCGAACTCGACCGGCGACTGGCCGGTATTCGAGATTTCCAGCTTGAAGCGCGTGTTGGCCGGCACCTCGATGGTCGCCGGCAGGATCACGCCGTCGCGCATCTCGACCTTGATGACCGGCATGTCGTCCGCGCGCGCGGCCGCCGCCCCCCAGGAGGCGGCGAGGAGCGCGGCGGTGACGAGACGGAAAGGGCGCGACGAGCGTGGCACGAAAATCCCTGCGGTTCAGTAGGCGCCCTTCTTGCCGACTCCGGCGAAGGTGAAGTCCTGGGTCACGTCGAAGGGCTCGAACCAGGGGCCGACCCCCGTCTCCTTGTCGACGTGGCGGCCGAAATGGCTGTCCTTGCCGGGGGGCGCCACCGTGACCTTCAGGCGGTAGCGGCCGGGACCGAACAGCTTGACGTTGTCGCCGTAATGCGGACCGTCATTGGCGACCATCGGCATCAGCGCACCCGAGACCTTCTGGTCCGTGGGCTTGTCGCCGTCGAGCTTCACCGCCTCGAAGCGGATCTCGAGGGCCGGCACCCAATCCCCCTCGGCAAAGCCGTTCCGGTTGTCCTTGGCGGCCCGGATATCCGTCTCGAGATGCAGGTCCGACTGCGCGGCGTCGCGCATCATGCCGGGCGGGTCCATCTCGATCGGCTGGAGGTACACGGCGGCGACTTCGAGGCCGTTCTTGGTCACGTGCGGACCGATCGGCACCTCCTTGGCCGAGACGGTCCCCGCCGTCGCGAGGAGGGCACACGCAGCCAGGCCGCGGAGAATCGGGGTAAAAGTCGAAGCGCGCATGGTTCGGCACATAACGCCCCTGCCAGAAGTTTCAAAGAGGCAAACCGCCGCAAATCAAATCATAATAATTCTAATCTACTACCATTACAGGGCCCGCGAATGGTAGTTCTTGGCCTTTACCTGAGCGTGTGGCGGGTTCTGGTGCAAGCGCAGAAGTTATTCCGCTCGCTGTGGCCGCACGTATCTTGACCGCCGAAAGGATGTGGGGATCGTCATGCCGTTGCCATGCGCGGCCCCCAACGATGCCGTGCGGGACGGAAAAACGGTGCGGTCTGTGTTCGAGACGGTCCGAGACGGCTTGCGCGCCCGCAAAGCGCATCATAGCAAGTGCTATATCTTGTCTGCGAGTCCCATGCCGTCCCGTTCCGTGCCCCTCTTCCGTGTCGCCGCCGCCATCCTGGCAGGGCCCCTGATGGCGTCCCTTCCCGCATCGGCAGCCGATCCGGCCGCGCGTCGTCCTGCCGGGGACGTCCCCGCCTACACCGACTGGTCGGGCGGCTACATCGGTCTCCAGGGCAGCGCGGGCGGATCCTACGGAGCCTATAATTTCGGGCCGACGACGATCGGCGGCCGCACGGTCCCGGCGTTCAAGAGCGGCGATTCCACGGGCCGCAGCGACCAGGGCCGCAACGCCACCACGGCGGTCGGGGGCGTGTTCGGCGGCTGGAACTGGCAGACCGGCCCCTGGGTCTACGGGGTCGAGGGCAGCTTCGACGTGGCGAACCTGAAGCGGCCGGTGCCCTCGACCATAACCGGCTTCGGCTACGAGGATGCCGACCAGACCTTCAACATCGTGCGCGCCAAGACCGACCTGTACGGCACCCTTCGAGCCCGGATCGGCTACAGCTTCGACCGCTACCTGGTCTACGGGAGCTTCGGGCTCGCAGGCGCCAACGCGCACTTCCTGGCAGACTATCCGGATTTCGACGCGGGCGGCCAGAATACGGCGCGGCGCGAACTCGGCTATCTCGGATTCACCCTGGGCGCGGGCATCCAGTACGCCATCAGCGACTCGCTCGCGCTCGGGATCGATTACCGCTACATCGATCTCGGCGGCAGCCGGCGCTTCTCCCTGGGCAGCGTGCCGGGCGACGAGGGCGGCCCGGTCACGTCCCGGGCGAGCTTCACCTCGAACCAGCTGTTCGCGCGGCTGATGTGGTTCCCGGGCGGCCTGAAGGTGCCGGCCGGTCCCGACGAGACCGCCCCGCACGATCCCGACAACGGCGACACCGGGCGGTTCTCGCTGCACGGCCAGACCACGCTGATCGCCCAGGGCGTGCCGGGCTTTCGCTCACCCTACGAGGGAGCCCAGAGCCTGATCCCGCACCAGGCCCGCCAGACCACCACGGCGACGATCTTCCTCGGGCTCAAGCTCACCGACAGCACCGAGCTGTATTACAATCCCGAGTTCAGCCAGGGCTTCGGCCTGTCGCGGACCTTGGGCGTCGCGGGCTTCGTCAACGGCGAGGCGCAGAAGGCCGGCGCGCCGTTCCCGAAGCTGCGCTCGAACCGCTACTACGTGAAGCAGACGATCGGGCTCGGCGGCGAGACCGTGGAGGTGCCGGACGGCCCGAACCAGGTCGCGACGCGGTACGACGCGGAGCGGATCACCCTGATCGCCGGGAAGTTCGCGCTGGGCGACTTCTTCGACGGCAACGTCTACGCGCACGATCCGCGGGTCGATTTCTTCAACTGGTCGCTCTGGGGTGCCTCGGCCTGGGACTTCCCGGCCAACCTCCCGGGCTTCACCCAGGGTGTCTACGCCGAGTACAACCGGCCGGACTTCGCGATCCGCGCCGCCTACACGCAGGTGCCCAAGGAGCCGTCGAGCGACGTGCTCGACCCGCGGGTGTTCCGCCGCGCCGGGCTGAACGCCGAGTTCGAGGAGCGCCACGTGCTCCCGTGGCTGGAGCAGCCCGGCAAGGTCCGCATCGGGCTGTTCTCGAATGTCGGGGTCTCGGCCAACAACCGGGAGGTCGTCACCCTCACGCAGCTCGGCCTGTTCGACAACGGCAGCGATGCCGCCCTCGCCACCCGCAAGCCGCGCCGCAAGACCGGTGGCTACATCAACCTCGAGCAGGCGCTGACGCCCGAGCTCGGCCTGTTCGCCCGGGCCAGCCTGAACGACGGGCGCACGGAGAACATCTCCTTCACCGACATCGACCAGAGCTTCTCCGGCGGCCTGTCGCTGAAGGGCAAGGCCTGGGACCGGCCGGACGACACGATCGGCATCGGCACGGCGATGAACCGGCTCTCGCCCTCGCACCGCGCCGCCTTCGCGGCGGGCTTCTACGGCCTGCTGATCGGCGACGGGCGGCTCAACTACGGCAGCGAGCGGGCGCTGGAGACCTACTACGCCCTGAACCTCACGAAGTTCGTGACCCTGACCTTCGACTACCAGTTCGTGGACAACCCCGGCTACAACCGCGATCGTGGGCCGGCGCACTTCTTCGCGTCGCGGCTGCACGCGGATTTCTGACCAAGCTTAGCGGTCCACCGGTGGAATTCCGAGTTGCCGCGTCAGCGGCCATCATCGGGATAGGCTGTGACGAGGCGGGCACCGGTCTCGCCCGGCGGAACGATCCACACCGTCAGGATGCAGGGATCACGGCCATCCGGCGTCCGGACACGGCAGCGGACGGTGTATTTGACACCCCAGCGGTTGTGCTCGGTATCCGCGACGGGATTGTGGTCCGGATGGGCGACGAAGGCCGCCGTAATGACGTCCGGGCGGTCGAGCGAGAAGCCGAAGGCCTGAAAGAACGCCGCCTTGGAACCACCCACGGGATGATCCGGCCGAAGCAGGTAGTCGGTGAGCTTGGCCGGCGGGACGATGCGAGGCGGAATGGTGGCGGTCACGCCTCCGGAATCCGGGACAAGCTCGGCGCCGGAACCGTGGCCACGGCGTGGAAGGGCTCGATGAACTCCACTTCGTAGGCTTCGCCGTCGCCGTGGACGAACACGACGGCGCCGCGGGCGCCTTCCGGCAGGCTGCGTCCGTCCTTCAGGGCCAAGTCGTCGGATAGTGTGACCATGCTGTGTTCCGGGATGGCCGCGGACACGTCGGAGCCGAGCATCCGCCGCAGATTTCCGACGAAGACCTCGGAGAACACGCCCTCATCGATAGCCTTGCGCAGAAGCCGCAGAAGGTCGTCCTCCGGCAGATCCAGGGGCCGTGCCTGAAAGCGGCCGTCCTTCCACCAGGAGAAGCGGATCTCATCGGCGCCGGTGGCCCTGATCCTCAGACGCTCGATGCGCGCACCGCCTTCGTCGGCGCTGGCGATCTCATCCGCGTATCTCGTCGAGCGCATTGGCCGCCCCTCCATCACCGTACGATATACGATAGCCACGCCGGACGCGTCGTCCGGGACGCGGCGCGCTTACGACTCCGCCTCGATCACCGTCGCCCCAAAAATCTCTTCGAACGCCGCCCGCAGCTGCATATCGACCTCCACCAGGCTCACCGGCAGGCCGAGATCGACCAAGCTCGTCACCCCGTGCTCGCGCACGCCGCAGGGCACGATGCCGGCGAAATGCGACAGGTCCGGCTCGACGTTCAGGCTGATCCCGTGGAAGCTGACCCAGCGGCGCACCCGGATGCCGATGGCCGCGATCTTGTCCTCCACCCCGGGCCCCTTCTCCGGGCGGCGAACCCAGACGCCGACCCGGTCCTCCCGGCGCTCGGCCCGGACGTTGAAGGCCGCCAGCGTCTCGATCAGCCAGCCTTCCAGGCTCGCCACGTAGGCGCGCAGGTCCCGGCTGCGCCGGTCGAGGTCGAGCATCACGTAGGCGACCCGCTGGCCCGGGCCGTGGTAGGTGTACTGGCCGCCCCGCCCCGTGGCGTGGACTGGGAATCGATCGGGCGCCACGAGGTCCTCGGGCTTGGCCGAGGTGCCGGCGGTGTAGAGCGGCGGGTGCTCGAGCAGCCAGACGCATTCGGCCGCCGTGCCCCGCGCGATCTGCTCCACCCGCGCCTCCATCCAGGCGACTGCGTCCGCGTAGCCTACGGGCGCGTCGCTCACGCGCCAGGACACCGGCCCCGCGACCGGATCCGAGCCGGGCCGCTTCGGAAAGGCGTGCGGCGAGACCGTGAGGCGGGCTGCGTTTACCAAGGGTTCACTATCCTGCGTCGATGGTCGAAGCCTTCAACATCCGCGGCCGGCGGTGGCAAGTTTTTGATGCTCCGGGTCGGCTGCGAGACGGGATGGGCAGGCGGTGGCGGTCTTCGAGACCCTGAAGGTCGATCTGACGGTGGTGCTCGGCCGAGCCCGGATGCCGCTGCACATGCTGCTGCGCATGGGCCGCGGCGCCGTGATCGAGCTGGAAGCCAGCGACAGCGACATGGTCGAGATCCTGGCCAACGACCACCCGATCGCCCGCGGCCAGATCGTCGTGACCGGCGACCGGATCTCGGTCGAGGTCACGGAGCTGATCCGCAAGGCGGCAGCGATCATCGAGCCCGGCACCACCATCGGCGACAGCGCGACGCCGTTCCTGGATGATAGCTACGCTTCTGTTTGAGCGGAGCGCTTGTCGGCGGCGGATCGATCTGTTATCCGCTGCGCCGCCCGAGATGACGGCGACCCGAGGGATTCCCCGGAGGTCGCAGCGTTCGGGCGAACGGGCGTATCTTCGCGTCCGATGCGGCCATGGCGGAATTGGTAGACGCGCTAGCTTGAGGTGCTAGTCCCGCGAGGGGTGGAGGTTCGAGTCCTCTTGGCCGCACCACACGTTTGTTGTGGTGCTTTCCCTCTGAAAGCTGATCGGTCGGCACCAGGCCGAGATCACGGCTTCGGGTCCTGCTTTTCTCCTGACACACGTGTTTGCAGCGCCGCTGAACCGCGGCGCTCAAGCCTTGCGCGTGAACAGCGCCTCGGATTGGCGCAAGCCTTCCTCGGTCAGCACCACGGATTTGGCCCGGCCGACCGGATCGTCGATCAGCCCCTTCGCGTGCAGGCGGCCGAGGGTCGCCCAGTCGAACCCTTTCCAGGCCCGACATTCGTTGTGGAGCGTCAGCCACAGAAGGGCGAGCACCGCCTCGTCAATGCGCTCTTCGTCGATCTGCATGCCCTGAGATTAGCACACCGTGCCCGCGCAGCCCAAGGTCCGGCTGGATAGCGACGGCATGAGATATCCACGTTTTTAGAAACGGCACCTTCAGCACAGTATAGATTTTTAATCTGTCAGCATATCTCAATAAAATTGGCTTAATTCCCTCTAAATTTATGTATACCGGTCCGAAAAATCCGCTTCTTCGGCTGGTTGTCTTCCGCAGTCGACGACCGATAAACTCGAAGGATTCGATCTCGGAGCCCGATTCGCATGACCAGCGGTGCCAATCCAGCCGAACTGACTTGGCGCGGCATCCTGCTCGGCGGCGTGCTGACCCTGCTGTTCACCGCCGCCAATGTCTATCTCGGCCTCAAGGTCGGGCTCACCTTCGCGACATCGATCCCGGCGGCGGTCATCTCCATGGCTGTGCTGCGCCACCTCCCCGGCGCCACGGTGCTGGAGAACAACATCGTCCAGACCGTCGCCTCGGCGGCGGGCACGCTCTCGTGCATCATCTTCGTGCTGCCGGGGCTGGTCATGATCGGCTGGTGACACGGCTTTCCCTGGCTCACCACCGCGGGGATCACCGTGACCGGCGGGATCCTGGGCGTGATGTTCTCGGTGCCCCTGCGCCGCGCCCTCGTGGTTGATTCGGACCTGCCCTATCCCGAGGGACGCGCCGCCGCCGAGGTGCTGGCGCTCGGCACCCAGGGCGCCACCGGCGCGGCGGACAGCGCGCTGGGCCTGCGCATCCTGGTCTGGAACAGCCTGGCCTCGGCCGGCTTCGCGGCCCTGGCGCAGACCCGGCTGGTGCTCGACAGCGCAGCGATCTGGTTCCGGGTCGGTGCCGGCGCCACCGGGATCGGCGGCAACCTGTCTTTCGCGCTGCTCGGCGTCGGCCATCTCGTCGGCCTGTCGGTGGGGGCCGCGATGGCGCTCGGACTGGTGATCGGCTGGGCCGTGCTGGTCCCGGTCCTGACCGCGCAGCATCCGATGCCGGACGTGTCCGTCGAGGCCTGGGTCGGCGCGGCGTTCCGCCAGGAGGTCCGGTTCTTCGGCGCCGGCGTGATGGGTGTCGCGGCGATCTGGACCCTGATCCGGATCGCCGGCCCGGTGCTGGGCGGCATCCGCTCGGCCCTGGCCGCCGGCCGGGCGCGTCAGGCCGGCGCGACGCTGGCCCTCGAAGAGCGCGACCTGCCGATCGCGGTCGTCGGCCTCGTCTCGCTGAGCCTGCTCCTGCCGATGGGCTGGCTTCTGTGGGACGTCCTCGCCGGCACCAGCCTGGAGCGTCACGGCGCGCTGCTGGTCGCGGGCAGCCTGCTGTTCGTCCTCGTGATCGGGCTCGTGGCGGCGGCGGTGACCGGCTACATGGCCGGGCTGATCGGCTCGTCCAACTCGCCTCTGTCGGGGATCGGCATCCTGGCCGCGCTGGCGAGTTCGGTGATGCTGCTGGGGCTGCTCGGCCGCGGGGCGGACGCGGAGAGCAGCGGCGCGCTCGTCGCCTACGTGCTGACCGTCACCGGCATCGTGTTCAGCATCTGCGCCATCGCGAACGACAACCTGCAGGACCTCAAAACCGGCCAGCTCGTGGGCGCGACCCCGTGGAAACAGCAGGCGGCCCTCGTGGTCGGCGTGGTGTTCGGCTCGGTGATCATACCGCCGGTGCTGAACGTGCTCGCGACGAGCTTCGGCTTCGTCGGGGCGCCAGGGGCCGGGCCGAATGCGCTGGCGGCGCCGCAGGCCGGCCTGATCTCGACCCTGGCGAAGGGCGTGCTGTCCGGCGAAGGCAACTGGCGGATGCTGGGCTGGGGCGCGGTTACGGGCGTAGGGCTGATCGCCCTGGACGAAACCCTCGGCCGGCTGAAGCGCCTGCGCCTCCCGCCGCTGGCGGCCGCCTTCGGGATCTACCTGTCCATGAAGCTGATCCTGCCCCTGGTGGCGGGCGCGGTGATCGGCACAGTCTACGAGCGCTGGGCGCGCCGCCAGGCCGATCCGGAACGGGCGGTCCGGCTCGGCACCCTCACGGCTACGGGCCTGATCGTCGGCGAGAGCCTCTGGGGCGTCGCCTTCGCGATCATCGTCTACGTGTCGGGCGACGATGGCGCCCTGGCGCTGGTGGGCGACGGTTTTGGCGGCCCGGCGCTGATCGGCGGCCTGGTGCTGTTCGCGGGTCTGACAGCAGGCCTCTACCGCCAGACGCGGCGGCTGGCGGCCTGACGCGGGCCGAGTCTCGGTATTCCTTCGAGACCGTGCGGCCCACTTTCGTATCACGAGCGTGGCGTTAGCGGACCAGTTCGACAGTCAAGCCGGATACGCTGATCTTGGCCCACGCCCTATCGGTCGTGAGCACCGGCAAACGAAGCTTCATCGCAAGTGCCATGCAGGTTCGATCGCCGATCCCGCTCCCGAACTGCCGCGTCGCGTCCGTTAGAAACGCAGCCGCGAAGGCGGCCTCGCGATCATGCGCGTGTATGTCGAGCCGCAGGTTCTGCACCAATGTCTCGATAACTGGCAGATCCAATCCTCGCAGAAGAAGAGCTTTGACCAGTTCTTGAAGGTTCACCGCGGACATAGCTGCCTGACCGACGTAACGTGCGACCAAATCGGCTCCGGGCTCACCACGCAAAAGCGCTATGACGGCCGAGGTGTCGAAGACGACGGCACTCACGCAACCGAATCCTGGCCTTCCTCCTCGGCGCGGCGCTCCTTCAGGAAGGCAGAGGAATCGGCATCATAGCGGGCGTTCTCGCGGTAAAGAGCCTGAAGCTTCGACACCGTGTGGCCGACCGGTGAGAGGCGTACCTCGTCGCCATCGACCGTGACGACGAGCCGGGTCTCGCCCGTGACGCCCAGAGCCTCGCGCACGGATTGCGGCAGAACCATTCGGCCGTCGGCAGCCACCTTCGCGTCGGTCACGAACCGCATCGCCAGATCCTCAGCCTTCACGGAGCAATTTACCACACCACTTTGCGCCCGTCGTCAGGGCCTCGGGAATGACAAGTCGCCGAGACGTGCGCCCATGCGATCGGTGCCATGTCCTGCCGGGCACAGCTTTGCATTGACTTCGCAGCCGCACACCGGCATATCGGCAGTGCAGCGTCAGCGGCCGTCATGGCCCGCTTGAGGGGGCTGCGTGACGGATCGGGCGCCTCCTGGCGTGATCCGGCCCCCCTCTTCATAACGTGCATGCACCCGGGCTGCCCCATCACGCGGGCTGCCCCCTGCCAACGGACCGACCTGAATTCTGCGCTGCTCGCACATGACGCGAAGCGCCCGGCCGGCCCTGCTGCATCGGATATCTCTTTGACCCAATTCACCGATTTCGGCCTTGCCCAGCCCGTGCTCCGGGCACTCGGCGAGGCTGGCTACGTCACGCCGACCCCGATCCAGGCCCAGGCGATCCCGCCGGCCATGGAGGGCCGCGACCTCTGCGGCATCGCCCAGACCGGCACCGGCAAGACCGCGGCCTTCGCGCTGCCGATCCTGCACCGCCTCTCGCTCTCGGATCGCCGGGCCCCGCGCCGCGGCTGCCGAGTGCTGGTGCTCTCGCCCACCCGCGAGCTCGCCAACCAGATCGCCGAATCCTTCGCGGATTACGGCCGTTACCTGTCCTACACCACCACGGTGGTGTTCGGCGGCGTTACCATCAGCCGCCAGGAGCGGGCGCTGGCGCCCGGCGTCGACGTCCTGGTCGCCACCCCGGGCCGGCTGATCGACCTGATCGAGCGCCGCTCGCTGACCCTCGAGGGCGTCGAGATCCTGGTCCTCGACGAGGCCGACCAGATGCTCGACCTCGGCTTCATCCACGCTCTCAAGCGCATCGTGAAGATGCTGCCGGCCCAGCGTCAGAGCCTGTTCTTCTCGGCGACGATGCCGAAGAACATCGCCGGCCTCGCGAGCCAGTATCTGAAGGATCCGGTCCAGGTCGCCGTCACCCCGGTGGCGACCACGGCCGAGCGCGTCGAGCAGAAGGTCATCTTCGCCCATACCGGCGCGAAGCAGGCCCTGCTCGCCCACATCCTGCGCGATCCGGCCATCGACCGGGTTCTGGTCTTCACCCGCACCAAGCACGGGGCGGACCGGGTGGTGCGCGGCCTCGACAAGGCCGGCATCGCCGGCGCCGCGATCCACGGCAACAAGAGCCAGCCGCAGCGCGAGCGGGCGCTCCAGGCCTTCCGCGACGGCGATTGCCGGGTGCTGGTGGCCACGGACATCGCCGCCCGCGGCATCGATGTCGACGGCGTCAGCCACGTGATCAATTTCGACCTGCCGAACGTGCCGGAGAGCTACGTCCACCGCATCGGCCGCACCGCGCGCGCCGGGGCGACCGGTCTTGCGATCTCGTTCTGCAACGACGAGGAGCGGGCCTACCTGCGCGACATCGAGCGGCTGACCCGCCAGAGCGTGCCGGTGGCGGGCTTCCCCGAGGGCTTCACGCCCCCGTCGCGACAGGAAGCGGCCGACATCGCCCGCGAGGAAGAGCGCCGGCCTGAGCGCCAGCAGCAGCGTCCGGCCGGTGGTCGTCCGGGCCAGCGGTCCCGGCCGCAGCAGGGCCGTCCCCAGCAGGGTCGCCCGGAAGGCGGTCGCGGCTTCGGCGGCGGCCAGGGCCAGGGTGCCCCCCGCCAGGGCCGTCCGCAGGACGGTCGGGGCGAGGGTCGCGGCCCCGCTCCGCAGGGACGCGACGCGCGTTCGGACCGGCCCGCCCGTCCGCAGGGCGAGCGTCCGGCCCAGCAGCAGGCGCGCCCGGCCCGCGACAGCCGGCCCCAACGGGCCGATGCCCGCCCGCGCAGCGCCGGCGGCGGCAACGGCGAAGGCCGCACCATCGGCTGGCTGGAGCGGTCGCCCCGGTCCTGAAAACCGGGTTCCCAAAGGGCTCGGCCCTTTGGCGGGGTTCGGGGGCGAAGTCCCTGAAGCATCGGGCGAAGCCCGACAGCAGGGTTCCACCCTGCACCCGCAAAAGGTCACGGACCTTTTGAAACCAGGATTTTCCTAGAACCGATCAACGCCGCCCCGGGAGGAGACTTCCGGGGCGGCTTCTTTTTTGCCTGGAGCATCCCATCTCACCGACAGGTCGGACGGGAGCGTGCCCCATGCGGTTCGAAGTCTATCGGGATGCCAAGGGCGAGTGGCGCTGGCGCCTGCGGGCGCGGAACGGAGAGGTGATCGCCGATTCCGGCGAGGGCTATAGCCGCCGCGAGGATTGCGAGCATGGCATCGCGCTGGTCCGACAGAGCGCCGAGGCCCGCATCGAGGATATGACCACCAAGATCGCCTGAGCGCAGGGCCGCAGCCACGCGACCGAATGCCGAACGCGTTGATGCGGCGTGCTCGTTTGCGAGGCGCTGTCACCGGTCCCGGTGGCGACGGTCAAAAATAAACCCTGTCCGATTCTCCGTAGCGGTTACGCTGCAACGCTTCTCGTCGCCCGTGCGTTGCAGCGGTTCGGACCGCCGGGGGGATTGTCGTTCCTCGCGCGGTTCGTCGTCGAAGACGCAATCACGCGAAGGGAGTCGAGACGTGCTGAGGAAATTCCTGCTCGCGGCCCTGCTGGTGCTGGGCTTCGCGGCTGCAGCGCCGCAGGGCGCGTCGGCTGCGCCGGTCGGCCCGGGCATCGCCCTGCCGGCCGACGCCGCGCCGGCCGTGGCCCAGAAGGCCCAGTACTACTACCGCCGTCGGTTCTACGGCCCGCGGCCGTTCTACCGCCGTCCCTACTACCGCCGCCGGTTCTATTACGGCCCGCGCCCGTTCTACCGTCGTCCGTATTACCGTCGCCGGTTCTACTACTAAGCGGATCGAGACCCTGAACGGCCCGGCGGCTCACACGAGCCGCCGGGCTTTTTCGTGCCGCGATTCGGGATGCACGCCCGGGCCTCATGCCGTATAGTGCAGGAAAGGGATGGACCGGCGACAGATCGGCCCGCCCGGGAGGAAACCCGATGAACGATATCGCGCAGCGCGCCGAGCCCGCGGCGGCGACGCCGGATCTCTGGCAATCGATCCCGTTCGAATGCATCCTGGGCGCGGCCGCGATTCTGCTTGCGGCCGGGCTGAAGCTCGCCGGCATCCTTCTCTGACGGCGGGCGGGACAGGCGGATGGACGGCATGCAGCACGTCGGACGCGTAGCGGGCGAGAGCGTGGCGACGCCGGCCCCCGAGACGGACCTGCCGCGCGGGGATCTGACGGTCCGGACCATCGCGATGCCGGCCGACACCAACGCCAACGGTGACATCTTCGGCGGCTGGGTTCTGACGCAGATGGATCAGGCCGGCGGCATCGCGGGGGTCGACCGGGCGCAGGGCCGGGTCGTCACGGTAGCGCTCGACGCGATGACCTTCATCCGCCCGGTCCGGGTCGGGGACGTGCTGTGCGTCTACACCCGGGTCTCGCATGTCGGCCGGACCTCGATGAAGATCGAGGTCGAGGCCTGGGCCCGCCGGTTCTGCACCCAAGTCCGCGAGCGGGTGACGCAGGCCACCCTCACCTTCGTGGCGATCGACGAGGCCGGGCGTCCACGCCCGATCCCGCCCCTGGTGCCCTCCCCCAACCCGGGCTGATGAGTCCTACTTGATCACCGCGCAGGCGACCCGGTCGCCGGCGCCGCCGATCGGCTGGGTGGTGTGGTCGTCCTCGTTGGCGTGGATGATCAGCGCCGAGCCGTCACCGTCCTTGAGGCCGCCTTCGCCGGTGAGCGGTGTCTCGCTGGTTACCTCGGCATTCGCCGAGCCGTCCTGGACCACGTAAAGGTTCGGCAGGTCGCCCTCGTCGGGCCCGTCCGGATTGAGCAGGCCATGCTTGCTCTGGTCGTGGTTCACATGGGCCTTGGAATTCAGGAATTTCGGATCCGAGCAATCGCCCACGGCGTGGAAATGCATGCCGTGCCAGCCGGGCGGGAGGCCGCCGGGCTGGATGGCGACACGCAGCACCAGGCTGTTGGCGCCGTCGCGGATCGCGATCGTGCCGATCGTGTCGCCCTTGGCGTTCTTCACGGGCGCCTGGAACGTCTCGGCGGGCTTGGCGGCTGCCGGCGGCTCCTGGGCCAGGGCGCCGCTCGCCGCGAAGGGGCCCAGCAGCGCGAGCAGCGGCAGGATGCGTGTCATACGGTGGCTCTCCTCTCAAGCCCGGTCTAGGTAGGATGCGTGCCGCCCGTTCGACAGGGCCGGACCCCGAAACCTTCGCCGTATCCCTGGCGCCAGCCCGTAAAGCCTTGATGACCGGAGACCGGCCCATACCGGATCGCACGGCGCCCGCGCGCCCCGATCCCTCGCCGAAACGGGCCGACCTGTTCCTGGTGGAGCACGGCCATTTCGAGAGCCGGGCGCGGGCGCAGGCCGCGATCCGGGCCGGGCTGGTGCGGGTCGACGGCCGGCCCCTGGCGCGGGCCTCGGAGACGATCCACCCGGGCGCGCAGGTCGAGGCCGCGCCCGAACACCCTTATGCCTCGCGGGGGGGCCTCAAGCTCGCGGCGGCGCTCGACGCGTTCCGGCTGGACCCGGCGGGCCTCGCCTGCCTCGATGTCGGCGCCTCGACCGGCGGCTTCACCGACGTGCTGCTCGCCCGGGGCGCGGCCCATGTCCACGCGGTCGATGTCGGCCGGGGGCAGCTTCATCCGCGGCTCGCCGCGGATCCGCGGGTCACCAGCCTGGAGGGCACCGACATCCGCACGCTCGACCCGATGCGCCTCGTCCCGCGGCCCGCACTGGCCAGCGTCGATGTCAGCTTCATCGGGCTGCGGCTGGTGCTGCCGGCCCTGCCGGCGCTGCTCGCACCCGGCGCCGCGATCGTGGCGCTGATCAAGCCGCAATTCGAGGCCGGGCGCGAGCGCGTCGGACGCGGCGGCCTGGTCCGCGACCCGGCCGTCCACGCGGAGGTCTGCGCGACCGTGCGCGGCGTGCTGGAGGGGCTCGGCGCGACGATCCTGGGCCTGATCGATTCGCCCGTGCCGGGTGGCGACGGCAATTCCGAATTTTTGATCGGCGCAACCTTACCATGAGCGAAACGGTCACGATCCAGGACCTCGGCGCCCGCGGCGACGGCATCGCCGAGGACGGCCTCCTCGTCCCCTACACGCTGCCCGGGGAGCGGGTGACGATCCGCCGGGAGGGAAAGCGCGCGGAGCTGCTCGGCATCGAGCAGGCCTCGCCCGACCGGGTCGAGCCGTTCTGCCCCTATTACATGCGCTGCGGCGGCTGCCGGACGCAGCACCTCGCGCCGGCCGCGGAGCTGTCCTGGAAGCGCGGCCTCGTCGCCCAGGCCCTGTCGCAGGCTCGGCTCGATATCGAGCCCGAAGCCGCCATCGACGCGCACGGCGCCGGGCGCCGTCGCATCACCCTGCATGTCCGGGAGATCGACGGACAAGGCGAGGCCGGGCTGATGGCGGCGCGCAGCCACGCGCTGGTGCCGATCGACCTTTGTCCGATCACCGTGCCGGCTTTGCACCCGGCCCCCGCGGTGGCGCGCCGTCTCGCAGCACCGCTCGGCCACGGCCGCAAGCCCCTCGACGTGGCCGTGACCGCCACCGACCAGGGCCTCGACATCGACCTGCGCGGGCATGGGCCGGTGAGCGGCGGTGTCGCCTCCGCGCTGGTGCGGATCGCGGGCGAACTCGGCCTCGCCCGTCTGTCGCTCCACGGCGAGCGCCTGATGGAGGCCGAGCCCGTCTCGGTGACATCCAGCGAGAGCCGCCTCTACCCGGCTCCCGGCGGCTTCCTGCAGGCGACCGCGGCCGGGCAAGCGGTCCTCACCGACCTCACCGTCGCGGCCCTGGGACGCCGCCCGCGGCGCGTCGCCGACCTGTTCTCGGGCTGCGGTCCCCTCGCCCTGGCGATGGCCCGGAATGCTGCGGTCCATGCCGTCGAGGCGGATACGGCCGCGCTCAGCGGGCTCGACCGCTCGGCCCGGGCCGCCACGGGCCTGCGCCAGATCACCACCGAGCGCCGGGACCTGTTCCGCCGGCCGCTGCTGCCCACGGAGCTCGACGGGTTCGACGCGGTGGTGTTCGATCCGCCCCGGGCCGGCGCCGAGGCGCAGGCGCGCCAGCTCGCCGCCGCGCGGGTGCCGCTGGCGATCGGCGTGGCCTGCGATACCGGCACCTTCGCCCGGGACGCGGCGACGCTGACGGCGGGCGGCTACCGGCTCGAATCGGTGACGCCGGTCGACCAGTTCCGGCACTCGGACCATGTCGAGATGGTCGGCGTCTTCCGGCGCGAGGCCCCGCGCCGTCGCTGAGGCTTGCACCGTGGAGGCTTGCAACTTGCTGGGGAATCTGACCTTCTTCAGATGACTGGAGGTGTCATGACCACAGCATCGACCCGCTTGCTCGCCCTCGCCGTGCTGAGCGTCGCCCTGCCCGCGTCCCTGGCGGCGCAGCCCCGCGCGCCCGATCAGACCGGCACCGGCGGTGGCCCGACCTCGACGATCACGGCGCCGAACACCAACAGCCTCGGCGTGACCAAGCCGCCGGGCACGTCGCTGGGCCCCGGCGAGGTGCCCTCGCGCCAGGAGCAGCGGCGCGAACGTGAACTGACCGACAAGATCGACAACAGCGTCTGCGAAGGCTGCAACTGAACGCCGAAGCGGGCTGGGCGGAACCGTCGAAGCGGGCCGCGATGTCACGGAAGCGTCAGAAAACAACGCCACACCCACGGCGCAGCTTGCGCTTGGAGCCGCCGTGCCGGATGCGGACCGGACCTAGCGCCGACTTGTGACCGCTTCGCACCCGAGACCGCTTCGTGATTTTCATCCACCAGCCCGCAACCGGCGCCGGATCCTCGCTGCTTGAGCGCCGAATCGTCGACCTTCAGGACACGATCCCCGAGGACACCGTCTGGCTCGACCTGATCCGCCCGAGTCGCGAGGAGGAACTGAAGGTCGAGGCCTTCGCCGGCATCGAGGTTCCGACCCGCGAGGAGATGAAGGACATTGAGCCTTCGGAGCTGCTCTATGTCGAGGAGGGCGCCCGCTACATGACCGGGCGCGTGCTCTCGAAGGTCAGCGATGCCGAGGAACCGGGGCTCGCCGGCATCACCTTCATCCTGCGCGGCAGCCGCCTCGTCACCGTGCGCTACGAGGAGCCGCAGGCCTTCCGGATGTACACGCAGCGCGCCGGCCGCACGATGGGCAACGGCAACACCTCCGCGCTCTCCGGCGAGACCATCCTGGCCGGGCTGATCGAGGCGGTGATCGACCGGGCGGCGGACGTGCTCCAGCTCCAGGGCGAGCGCATCGACCGCCTGTCGGGCAAGATTTTTGAAGTGCAGGCCGACCCGTCGGCGCGCAACACCGCCCTTCAGGACACGTTGCGGGCGCTTGGACGACTCGGCGACCTGATCTCGAAGCAGCGCGAGAGCCTGGTCTCGATGGAGCGGATTCTGTTGTCGCTGTCGGCGACCTATCGGACCAACAAGGCGCCCCGCGACCTGCGAGAGGATGTCCGCTCGACCCTGCGCGATCTTCAATCACTGGAGGAACACGCGACCTTCCTCTCCACGAAAATTCAATTTCTGCTCGACGCGACACTCGGCTTGGTCAACCTGGAACAGAACAACATCATCAAGCTGTTCTCGGTGATGGCCGTCGTCTTCATGCCGCCGACGCTGATTGCGTCGATCTACGGCATGAATTTTAAGTCCATGCCGGAACTAGAACTCTCGTTTGGCTACCCGATGGCCGTAGTCATGATGGTCGTCGCCGCGGTCCTTCCCTACGTTTTCTTCCGCTGGAAGAAGTGGCTGTAGTCACGAATAGCTGTCGACGCGCAGCAGACCGTTAAGAAATATCATAGAGATCATCAAGGTTGAAGCGCCGCCCGGCCGCGACGACGGAAGCCCCGATGCGATTCTCCCTGAAGATGGTCCTGTGCGGCGCCATCGGCCTGCTCGCCCTCGCCGCCGCCGGCCAGGGCGTCGTCAGTGTCGTCCGGCTGTCCGAGATCGAGCAGGACGCCAAGGAGGTCTCGCAGGTCTGGCTGCCGGCCCAGAACCAAGCCGAGGCCATCGGCATGGCGGTGCGCGACGTGCGGCTGAAGCTCTACAAGCTGGTCGTGGGCTCGCCGGATTTCGCGACCCTCGACAAGAACCAGACGGCGCTGACCGACGGCCTCGGGGCACTCTCCGAACTGCGCCAGGCCTATCAGGACCGCCTGACGACGCCCCGGGAGCGCGAGACCTACGAGCGCTTCACCGCCGCCTGGAACGCCTATCAGAACGTCCAGCTCCAAGTGGTCGAGCTGATGATCGCCGGCGACACGAACGGCGCCCTCAAGCTGGTGCTCGATCCGGAGACCGGCGCCCAGAGCGAGGCGGCGGTCGCCAGCCTCACCGAGGCGATCGACCTGGCGCGGTCGCAGACCGACGCGAACATCGTCGCCACCGCCGACACCGCGGCCTCGGCCAAGCTCACCGCCCTGGTCGCCACCGCGGTGGGGCTGGCGGTCGCCGTCGCGGCGATGTTGTTCGCCCTGTTCGGCATCGCCCGCCCGATCCAGCGCATGACCGGCGCCATGGGGCGCCTGGCCGAGGGCGACGCGACCGTGGCGATCCCCGGCACCGGACGCCGGGACGAGATCGGCGCCATGGCGGCGGCCGTGCAGGTGTTCAAGGACAACCTCATCCGCACCCGCGCGCTGGAGGAGGAGACCGCGCTCGCCCGGGCGGGCGCCGAGGCGCAGAGGCGGCGCGCCGTCGAGGAGATGGCCGACGGCTTTGAGGCCGCGATCGGCGGTGTGCTCGCGGCGGTGACGGAGGCGGCCCTCGACCTCCGGGCCAATGCCGAGACGATGACCAACACGGCGACCCGCACGGCCGAGCGCTCGGCCGCGGTGGCGAGCGCCGCGCAGGAGGCGGCCGCCCATGTCGGCACCGTGGCGGTGGCAGCCGAGGAACTCGGCGCCTCGGTCCAGGAGATCGGCCGGCAGGTCGACGGCTCCGCCGACCTCGCCCGGGGCGCGGTGGCCCAGGCCGGGCAGACCGCGGGGCTGGTCCAGGAGCTGAGCGAGGCCGCGGGCCGGATCGGCGACGTGGTGCGGCTGATCTCCGACATCGCCGGCCAGACCAACCTGCTCGCCCTGAACGCCACGATCGAGGCCGCCCGGGCCGGCGAAGCCGGGCGCGGCTTCGCCGTGGTGGCCTCCGAGGTGAAGGCGCTCGCCGCGCAGACCGCCAAGGCCACCGACGAGATCACCGGCCAGGTCGGCCGCATCCAGGGCGCGACCGGCCAGACCGTGGGCGCCATCGACGGCATCACTGGCCGGATCCGCGAGATCGACGGGGTCGCGACCTCGATCGCGGCCGCCGTCGAGCAGCAGGGCGCCGCGACCCAGGAAATCGCCCGCAACATCGCCGACGCGGCGGCCGGGACCGGCTCGGTCACCGGCACGATCGACGCGGTTGCCCGGGCCGCCGACGAGACCGGCACCGCCGCCACACGGATGCTCGCCTCGGCAGCGAGCCTCTCGACGCAATCCGAAGCCTTGCGCCGGGAGATCGGCGACTTCCTCCAGACGGTGCGCGCGGCTTAAGGCTTGATCGGCGCCCGTCCAACCCACCCCCCCCTCATCCTGAGGTGGCGACGCGCAGCGGCGCCCTCGAAGGAGCCCTCCAGGGATCGCGCGGCCCGCTGGAGGGCTCCTTCGAGGCTCGCTTCGCTCACACCTCAGGGTGAGGGGATTGGGTGGGATGATCGTCGATCAGGGCCGGACCATTGGTTGTGTCCGCTCAGCCGACCGCCCTGCCAAGGCAGCGTCGTGTCCCAGGGGCGCTGATATCCAAGACGCTGCGCTGAACCCGGCGGGCCGCTCAGGCCACCGCGGCGAGGTGCTTGACCTCGGCGCGGGCGACCACCTTGCCGACCGGCGCGGCCTTGCCGCCGTTGTCTTTCTCAGGGGCCAGGATCGGCGGCGACACCCAGCGGCCGGCCTCGAGCTCGGCGATCCGGCCGTTGATCTCGCGGATCACGTAGCGCGAGAACGGGTAGACGTGCAGGTAGATCACCATGTTGGTGACCACCGCCTCCAGGGCCGCCGGGTTGTGGCGGGCGGTCTGCAGGAACACGCTCCAGAAATGCTTGGCCAGCTCCGGCCGCCGCACGGTCATCCGCCAGCAGATCCGAAGCAGCGACACCAGATCGCGGGTGACGTGGCGCCAGTCGAGCTTGTGGGCGGCGAATTTGGGCCGCTTCACCCGACGGGAGATCTCACGGACACGCTCGAAGAAGTTCGGCGGGTCATAGATCTCCTGCAGCACGTCCCGGTAATCGGCGAGCACGTCCTGCTGCGGGCGCAGGGTCACGAAGTTGAGCCCTTGCGTGCAATGGTCGCCCTGCTCGGCGGTGGTGTAGGCGAAATTCTCGAACAGGCGGCCCTCCTTGCGCAGGCGGCGCGAGAGCTGCGTGTTCGGCATCGCGTAGAGCAGGCCGACCATTGAAATCGGGATACCAGTCTGGCTGATGCACAGGGACATCGCCTTGCTGATGCTGTCCTTCTCGGTGTCGAAGCCGACGATGAAGCCCGCGGTGACGAACATGCCGTGCTCGTAGAGCTTGTGCACGCTGTCGGCGATCGAGCGCTTGGTGTTCTGCTTCTTCTGGGTCTGGATCAGCGTCGCCTCGTCGGGCGTCTCGATCCCGGTGAACAGGGCGAAGAAGTTCGCGTCCCGCATCATCCCGAGCAATTCGTCGTCGTCCGCGAGGTTCAGCGACGCCTCGGTGGAGAACTTGAACGGGTAGCCGTGCGCCTCCTGCCACTTGATGAGATGCGGCAGGAACAGCTTGATCGCCTTCTTGTTGCCGATCAGGTTGTCGTCGACGAAGTCGACATGGCCGCGATGGCCGAGGCTGTAGAGCCGGTCGAGTTCGGCCAGCATCTGCGGCGTGGTCTTGGTCCGCGGTGAGCGACCGTACAGTTCGATGATGTCGCAAAACTCGCAGGTGAATGGGCAACCACGCGAGAACTGGACGCCGATATACAGGTAGTGGCTGAAGGTCAGGAGGTCGAAGCGCGGGATCGGGCTGGTCGTGACGTCCGCCTTGAATTTTTCCGCCGTGAACCGGCCGCGGCGCGCCCCGGATTCCCAGGCCTCGACGAAGGTGGCGAGGATGCCCTCGGCCTCGCCCAGCACGAGGAAGTCGGCCTTGTCGTAGATCTCCGGGGTTGAGGTCGGCGCCGGGCCGCCGACGCAGACCGGGACGCCCAGCGCCAGGCATTTGTCGATGACGACGAGGCAATCCGGCTCCTGGGGCAGCATGCCGCCGGTCATCACCAGGTCGGCCGCCAGGATCTGCGCGTCGTTGAGGTCCTCGCAATTGCGGTTGACCAGGGTCACCTGCCAGGCCGGCGGCAGCATCGCGGCGAGGGTGATCAGGCCGAGGGGCGGCGCGGGGGCGCGGGCGCCCTGCAACTCCATGGCCTCCTTGAAGTTCCACATCGAGTTTTCGTAGAACTTCGGAAACACCATCAGCACGCGCGGGGCCGTATTCGCATCCGACATGCTTGCAATCCTCGTCGCACCGAAGTGAGCCGGCTCAAAAATGGCAGAGCCGAACGCACGATTACGGTCCAGCCTGCAGGAGAATTAAGGCCGTTTTTCGCTCCTCCGACGCGCGGAATCGGTTTCGGCGCGTGGTCACGGCCCGACGCGGAAGCGCTCCGGCTGGGTGCCGTCGGCATCGGTGAAGCCGTAGATGCGAGCGAGATCGCCCGCATGCAGCACCGCGCCGGCCCGGGCGGCGACGTTTGGATCGGCCGCCAGCGCCGCGAGCGCCCGGCCCGCGTAGAGCGGCCCCTCGGTGGCGCGCTCCTCCTGCCCGAGATCCCGCGCCCGCTCGGTGGCGACGAAGCCCGGCGACAGGCCGAGCGCGGTCACGCCGTAGGGCGCGAGGTCCTGCCCGAAGGCCAGCGCCAGCCGGTTGGTGGCCGCCTTGGCGGAATCGTAGAACACGTCGCCGAGGTAATCCTCGGTCCCGAACGAGACTAGCGCGATCAGGCCGGCCCGCGCCGCCACCATGGACGGGGCGACCGCGCGGGCGAGCAGCAGCGCCGGCAGCGGCCCGGCCTGGAGGAAGCCGAGATAGGGCTCGGCCGAGCGGCGCCAGAACGGCGTTCCCCAGCCGGCCCCGTCCGGGTAGCGCTCGCCGTCGTAGCCCTCGTTGCCGCCCCAGACGCTGCAGGCCGCGACATCGATCCGCCCGAACCGGCGCAGCACCCAATGAACCAGCGAGTCCGTCGCCCGCTCCGAGCGGTGGTCGCACAGGTAATGGTGGCCGCGTCCGCCGGCCGCATCGACCAGGCGGGCGGTGTCCTCGATCGATTCCGGCCGCATCTCGGTGCGCGGGCCGGTCTCGCTGGAGCGGGCGGTGACGATCACCGTCGCCCCGGCCTCGCCGAGCGCCCGGGCCAGGCCCCGCCCGACGCCCCGGGAGGCCCCGGCCACCAGGCAGATCTTCTGGGACAGGTCGGGGGGCGTGCTCACGCCGACGAGGCGGGCTTGGCGCGCGACAGGAAGGCCGCCAAGCGCTCCTGGGATTCGGGCGAGCGCAGCTGCGCGTCGAACGCCCGCGCCTCCGCCTCCAGGGCGGCCTCGACCTGTGCCTGGTCGCCGCGGATCAGGGCGCGGGACGCCGCCAGTGCCCCTTGGGGCAGGGCGGCGAGCTTGGCGGCCTGGGCGATGGCCTGGTCCAGCAGCATGTCGGCCGGCAGCACGGCGTTGACGAGGCCGAGCGCCAAAGCCTCGTCGGCGTTGAGCGGCTGAGAGAGCAGCAGCAGCTCCGTCGCCTTGAGCCGCCCGACCCGCAGGGGCAGCAGGTAGCTCGACGCCGCCTCCGGCACGAGGCCGAGCTCCACGAACGGCATGCGCAGCCGCGCCGCCGGGCTGGCATAGACGAGATCGCAATGCAGGCTCAGCGTCGCTCCGATGCCGACCGCGATCCCGTCGATCGCCGCCACCATCGGGGTGCGGGTGCGGGCGAGCTGGCGGATGAAGGCCAGGGCCGGCGAGGCGCTGAAGCCGCCCGCGGCGCCCCCCATGAAGTCGGCGAGGTCGTTGCCGGCGCTGAACATCCCGGGCTGACCGGCGAACACCACGGCGCCGATTTTTTGGGACGCATCGGCCCCCGCGAGGGCCTCGCGCATCGCGTCGTACATCGCCCCGGTGAGCGCGTTCTTCTTCTCCGGGCGGTTCAGGGTGATCAGGCGGACGCCATTTTCCAGGTCATCGATGTTTATATTCTGCATGACGCACCCCCGACGCTATTCTAAGATTATTATTCTATTTCGACCAATATATTGTCGATGGCCGCATCAGCATTAAAAGCAGATCTTCGAGCGGCGACATAAAGCTCCTTCATTACCGAAGACCATGGCCCTGACGGATGCGGGGTGAACCGATCGAGCTGAGCATTTGTAACATTGTCGACCACTCGACCAAAATGGTCTATGATAGCGATTTGAAACTCGTTAAGTTTTCCATTGTCAATAGGAATTACTTGAACACTATTGTTTGGGAACGACACCTGAAACGTGTCTGGTCGAACACCTTCTTGCCAGGACAATTCGCCAGCCTGCGTTCGGTCCAGCAACCTTTCGACGAGACGCTTCTGCCTCTCGTAATTCATAGCCGATCTCCCGTTTGTGCACTCTTGATTTCCACGAGAACAGTCAGCAGCCGGTCGATATCCTGAGACACGATCTGATTGAAGTGTGCGGATTGCAGGCTTGATGGATCATTCAGCCCCGCTTCAACGTCCCGCTCAATGATCGATATGTTCGCTAGCGCCGATTGTATCACGCTCTGCTGGTCCGCGCTGAGATCGACATTCGCCGCCCTGAGGGTCACCAGCACCTTCCTGATCGCCGCGTATCGATCCAGCAGGAGCAGCCACTGCTCCTGCCGGTGGCCGCGCTTGATGTCCTCCAGCATTGCGATGACGCCGCTAAAATCGACAACGGTTTCGAAGAACCGGATGCTCTCCCGGGTGGACCTTGCGGCTTGCTCCGCCCGTTCAGCTGCAGTCTTCGACTTGTAGACTCCGACCAACGTGGCCGCGAACCCGAATAGGGATATGGCGAGGCCGATAACTCCCGTCAGGTCTCCGATCTGGTTATCCCTCAACCAGGCGAGGAAGGTCGGCCACATCGCGCTCAGCCGTCAAGAGAAGCGGTCATCCTGCACGATGCCGGTCAAACCGCCAGCGCCTGCGCGGCATCGTCCGTGAAGGCGCCGCCCTCCACCACCACCTGCTCCAAGCCACCCACAGCCGGCAGGAGGTTCTCGGCGTAGAACCGCGCCAACGCGATCCGGCCGGCATGGGCCGGGTCGGTCTCGCCGGCCTTCAGGGCCGCTGCGGCCGCGAGCGCAGAGCGCGCCAGGCAGGCGCCGCCGAGCGCGAGACCGAACAGGCGCAGATACGGGGCCGCGCCGGCCAGGGCCGCGTTCGGGCGGTTCGAGGTCAGCGCCGCGAGCTGATGGCTGGTCGCCCGGTCGAGGCTGCCGATCCCGTCGCGCAGCCGCGCCGCCATATGGCCGAAGGCGGGGTCGGACGCCTTGAGCAGGCCCTCCGCGGCCCGGCGCATCCAGGCGATCTGCGACCGGGCGGTGGCGCCGCCGTTCAGCGGCAGCTTGCGGGCGGTGAGGTCGATGGCCTGGATGCCGTTGGTGCCCTCGTAGATGCCGAGGATGCGGGCATCGCGCATCAGCTGGGCGGCACCGGTCTCCTCGACGAAGCCCATGCCGCCATGGACCTGCACGCCGAGCGAGGTCACCTCGTTGGCGAGATCCGTGGAGAACGCCTTGGCCACCGGGGTCAACAGGGAGGCGCGGTCGAGGGCGGCCTGCCCTTCCGGACCCCGGGAGGCGTCGAGGGCGGCGGCCGTGAGGTAGCAGATGCCGCGCGCCGCCGCCGTGTAGGCCTTCATGGTCAGCAGCATGCGCTGCACGTCCGGATGCGCGACGATCGGGCTCGTCGACTCCGCAGCGCCTACCGCCCGGCCCTGCCGGCGCTCCTGCGCGTAGGTGAGCGCCCGCTGGGTCGCGGCCTCGGCGACGCCGACGCCCTGGAGGCCGACATTGAGCCGGGCCGCGTTCATCATCGTGAACATGCAGGCCAGCCCCTTGTTCTCCTGCCCGATCAGCCAGCCGATTGCGCCACCGTGATCGCCGAAAGCCATCGAGCAGGTCGGCGAGGCATGGATGCCGAGCTTGTGCTCGATGCCCGAGCAGCGCAGGTCGTTGGCCGACCCATCCGGCAGCACCTTCGGGACGAGGAACAGCGAGATGCCGCGGGTGCCGGCCGGCGCATCGGGCAGGCGCGCGAGCACGAGGTGGACGATGTTGTCCGCCAGATCATGCTCGCCATAGGTGATGTAAATCTTGGACCCGGTGATCCGGTAGCTGCCTTCGCCGGCGCGCTCGGCGCGCGTGCGCAGCAGGGCGAGGTCCGAGCCCGCCTGCGGCTCGGTCAGGTTCATGGTCGCGGGCCATTCGCCGGTGACCAGCTTCTCGAGATAGCGCGCCTTCAGCTCGTCGGAGCCGTGGGCCGCGAGCGCCTCGATGCCGCCCTGCGTCAGCAGCGGGCAGAGGCCGAAGGCGAGGTTGGCGCCGTTCCACATCTCGGTGCAGGCGGCCTCGACCAGCTTCGGCAGGCCCTGGCCGCCATGGTCGGCCTCGGCCGAGAGGCCGTTCCAGCCGCCCTCCGTGAAGGTGCGGTAGGCCTCGCGCCAGCCGGGGGGCGTGGTGACGCGCCCGTCCGCGAACGGGGTGCCGTGCCGGTCGCCGATCCGGTTCAAGGGCGCGATCACCCCGCCGGCGATTCGCCCGGCCTCGGTCAGGATCGCCTCGGCGTCCTCCGGGTCGACCCCGTCGAGCCCGGCCACGTGCCGGAGGGTGAACAGCATCTCGGGAACGGGGGCGCGGTAGCTCATCGGGTCGTCGCTCCTCTCGGCCCGCCCGCTTGATGGACCGGGGCGGGTTTGACCGCGCCCGGGCACCGGGGCTACGGCGGCCCCAGGATAGGCGCGCGACGGGCGCGCCGCCATCACTTCGCAAGACGGCTTCCCGCATGAATGATCCCGGGTCAACGGTCCCGGCCGCGACCCGGCGGCTCGACCCCGACGCGGACGGCCTCGCGCAGGCCGCGGCGCTGCTGCGGGCGGGCGCGCTCGTGGCCTTCCCCACGGAGACGGTCTACGGGCTCGGGGCCGACGCCACCGACGCCGCCGCGGTGGCGCGGATCTTCGCCGCCAAGGAGCGGCCGCGCTTCAACCCGCTGATCGCCCACCTGGCCGACAGGGACGCGGCCCTGGCCGAGGGCCGCTTCGACGACTCCGCGCAGCGCCTCGCCGAAGCGTTCTGGCCGGGCCCCCTGACCCTGGTCGTGCCGGCGCATGCCGGTACCCGCGTCTGCGACCTCGCCCGAGCCGGATTGTCGAGCGTCGCCCTGCGGGTGCCCGGGCACCCGGTCGCCCGCGCCCTTCTGGAGGCCGTTGGCCGGCCGGTGGCGGCGCCCTCGGCCAACCGCTCGGGCCGCGTCAGCCCGACCCGGGCTGATCACGTCCTCGACGATCTCGCCGGGCGGATCGCCGCCCTGCTCGATGGTGGCGACACGCCGGTGGGAGTCGAATCGACGGTGGTCGCCTGCCTTGGCGGCGTGCCGAGGCTGCTGCGGCCGGGGGGCATCACCCGGGCGGCGCTCCGCGAGGTTCTGGGTTTCGAGCCGGCGAATCTCGAGGCGGCGGATGCCGACCGACCGGCCGGTCCCGGGATGCTGGCGTCGCATTATGCACCGCGGGCCCGGGTGCGCCTCGACGTGGACTCGGTCGAGCCCGGCGAGGCTTTGCTGCTGTTCGGCGCCGGACGGCCCGAGGGCCATGAACGGGCACGCGCCGTTCTCAACCTGAGCCCGGCCGCCGACCCGGCCGAGGCGGCCGCCCGGCTGTTCGGGGCTTTGCGCGATCTCGACGCCTCAGGGGCTGAGACCATCGCGGTGACACCAATCCCAACCGAGGGCCTGGGCGAGGCGATCCGGGATCGTTTGGCCCGGGCCGCCGCGCCGCGCTGACGGCAGAAGTATTTTTATCGACCGTGTGGAACAGACCGGACTGTCGCCCGTTCATTGTTCACGAAGGCCTTCTCAGCCCCCAAATGGCCTTTTTCCTTCAAGGCTCGGAGCAATCCGAGCCTTTTTTCTTGTCTTGTCGATTCAGGCCAGCTTGGCCGCGATCCCGGCGACGTGGCGGCCCTGGAACCGGGCGCCGTCCAGCTCGACCCCGCTCGGCTGGCGCGAACCATCGTTATCCGCGATGGTGCTGGCGCCGTAGGGCGTGTTGCCCTTCACCGCCTCGACGCCGGCCTGACCCGGGAACGAATAGGGCAGGCCGACCACCACCATGCCGTGGTGGAACAGCACCGTGTGGAAGCTCGTCAGCGTCGTCTCCTGACCGCCATGCTGGGAGGCCGTGGAGGTGAAGACCGAGCCGACCTTGCCGACCAGCGCGCCCTTCATCCACAGGCCGCCTGTCTGGTCGATGAACTGCTTCATCTGCGCGGCCATGTTGCCGTAGCGGGTGGGCGTGCCGAAGATGATCGCGTCGTACTGGGGCAGCTCGTCGACGGTGGCGATCGGCGCGGCCTGATCGAGCTTGAAGTGGCTCTGCCGGGCGACCTCCTCGGGCACCAGCTCCGGCACGCGCTTGACCACCGCCTCGGCCCCGGCCTCCCGGGCGCCCTCGGCGACGGCGTAGGCCATCTGCTCCACATGTCCGTAGGTCGAGTAGTACAGCACCAGAACCTTGGCCATCGTGCGATCTCCCGTGTCGGGTTGCGGAATGCCGCCGGACTCGTCCGACGGCACGATGACGTCTCCATCGCGCATTTCGCGGTTTGCAAAAACGCCCTCTCGCGCAAGAATAGGCTTGCAGCCATGCAAGAAAGCCGGCGTTTTGCTCGACTGGGACGAGTTCCGCTTCGTGAAGACGGTGGCCGAACGGGGCGGCCTGACCGCGGCCGCGGCGCAGCTCGGGATCAACCATTCCACGGCATTCCGGCGTCTCGAGGCGATCGAGGCGCAGCTCGAAATGCGCCTGTTCGAGCGCCTGCGCACCGGCTACGTACCGACCCCGGCCGGCCTCGCGATGATCGAGGCCGCCGCCCGGATCGAGACCGACGTGACCGGATTCGCCCGGACGGTTGCCGGCCAAGGGCAAACACTCGCGGGCGAATTGCGCGTGACTGCCCCGGTGAATGTCGCGACCGGGCTTCTCATGCCGATCCTGGCGACGTTCTGCACGCGCTATCCGCAGATCCGCCTCGACCTGATCCTGGCCGAGCAGGCCCTGAACCTGTCACGCCGGGATGCCGACGTGGCGATCCGCGCGAGCCGAAATCCGAGCGAGACGCTGGTCGGGCGACGCCTGACCGGCCTCGCCTGGGCGGTCTATGGGCGGGCCGACCGGGCCTATGGCGATCTCGCGACCGAGGATTGGGTCGTCCCAGGTTCGGCCGTGGCGGCCGCCCTGTTCGCGCCCTTCATCGAAGCGCGGGCTCCGGCCGAGCGGATCAAGCTCCGGATCAACACGGTGACGGGGCTGACCGCCGCAGTGGCGGCGGGGATCGGGATCGGCCCGCTGCCGTGCTTCGAGGGCGATGCCGATCCGGCCCTGCGCCGGCTCTCCGGCCCACACCCGGACATCGGCGCCGACCTCTGGATGCTCACCCATCCCGACCTGCGCCATGCCGGACGAGTCCGGGCCTTTATGGACCATCTCGCCGAAGCGATTCTGCCCCTACGGCCGCGCTTTGAAGGCCGGTAGACGGTTCAGGCCCGGATCTCGACGATCTCGACCTCGTGGCCGTTGACTTCGACCACGTCGCCGACGGTCTTGCCGGTGATCGCCTGGGCCAGCGGCGCCACGTAGGAGATCGAGCCTTTGTGCGGGTCCGCCTCGTCCTCGCCGACGATGCGGAAGGTCTGCCGGGTCTCCTTGCCGGATTCGTCCTCGCGCAGGATCGTGACGGTGGCACCGAAATGCACCGTCTGGCCGTCGATCGGCTCGACCAGCTGCGCGGTGTTCTTGCGGGCGAGCCAGTAGCGCAGGTCCCGTCCGATCCGGGAATCCTCCGCCTTGTCGGCGTGGTCCAGGGTGGTCAGTTCCCGTTCCAGGCGCGCGACCTCTCCCTCGATCTGCGCCAGCCCCTCGGGGGTAACGAAGTTCGTATGGGGCGAGATGGGCCGGTCGGGCAGGTTCTCGAAGGCTTCTCCGCCTTCGGGCTCTTTGACGAATGCGACACTCATAAGGGAAGCAATGCGGCCGGAATGGCAACGGTTCCAGCCCGATGCCTCAGCTGACCTCCACCACGGTCCGGCCACGGATCCGGCCGGCCAAAATCTCCGCGCCGAGCCGGCCGACTTCCTCCAGGCGGACCCGGCTGGTCATGCTGGCGAGCTTGTCGAGATCGAGCTCCCGGGCGAGGCGCGCCCAGGCCTCGCGGCGCTTCTTTTGCGGGGTGGTGACGCTGTTGATCCCGAGCAGGGAAACGCCGCGCAGGATGAACGGCGCCACGGAGGTCGGCAGGTCCATGCCCTGGGCCAGACCGCAGGCGGCGACCGCCCCGTCGGCCCGGGTCTGGGCCAGCACGTTGGCCAGGGTGGTCGAGCCGACGGCATCGACGCCCGCCGCCCAGCGCTCCTTGCCGAGCGGCTTGCCGGGCTTGGACAGCTCCGCCCGGTCCAGGATTTCGGCGGCGCCGAGGCTCTTGAGGTAATCGGACTCGCCGTCGCGACCCGTGGAGGCGATCACATGCCAGCCCGCCCGGGCCAGCAAGGCCACCGCAACCGAGCCGACGCCGCCCGAGGCGCCGGTGACGATCGCGGGTCCGTGATCCGGGATCAGCCCGTGGGCGTCGAGGGCGATCCGGCACAGCATCGCGGTGTAGCCCGCGGTGCCGATCGCCATGGCCTGTTCGGGCGTGAGACCCTGGGGCAGCGGCACCAGCCAGTCGCCCTTGACCCGGGCGCGCTCGGCATAGGCGCCGAGATGCGTCTCGCCGACGCCCCAGCCGGTAAGCACCACGGCATCGCCCGGCTTGTATTCGGGGTGGTCCGAACTCTCGACGATCCCGGAGAAATCGATGCCGGGGATCATCGGGAAGCGGCGCACCACCGGCGACGTGCCGGTGAGCGCGAGCCCGTCCTTGTAGTTCAGGGTCGAGTGCGTCACCCGGACGGTGACGTCGCCGTCCATCAGGTCGGCTTCGTCGAAATCCCGGAAGGCCAGGCTCTGCCCGGCCTCGCCCTTGTCGACTACCCAGGCCTTGAACGTCCCCATCGCCGCCTCCCATGTCTTTGTGGAGAGGTGTCGCCGGGACGTCCGGAATCAAGCGGGCCGGGATCAGTAGCCGTCGTAGAGGCTACCCGTCGAGAAGCCGAGGCCGACACCGACATCCGCCGAGCTGGCGCCGGTGATGCCCACGGCATCCGGGATCGAGCCGACGAGCGGGCCGCCATAGGACGCGGCGCGATAACCGCCCCCGTAGCCGCCGCCGACAGGCACCCAGCCGGCCCGGGCCGGGGCCACTTGGACGCGCCGGGAGACGGTGGCGTATTCCGGCGGGATCGTCTCGGGGATCGACTGGGCGGCCCGCACCAGTACGGTCCGAGTCCGCACGGCGAAGCGCGGCGGCGTCGTGACCCAGCAACCGATCAGCTCGCCGCCGGGACCGCGGCTCGTCTGCCAGAAGCGGCCGCCGGGCGAGACCATCACGCGCTCGGACACCGTGTCGTAGACCGGCGGCGTGGTGCGGTAGACCGTGCGCGGCGGACGCACCAGCACGTTCTCCTGCACGGTGTCGTAGACCGGCGGCGTCGTGACGTGGCGGTAGCATTCGGAGCCGTAGCAGCCGCCGGCCTGCGCGGGGGCGGCGAACAGCAGGCCGCCGAAGACGGCGGCGAGAAGGGTTGAGCGTGCGACCGGCGCGGTCATGGAAGTCCTCTGGTACGCGGTACGGGCGAGATGCTGCGCAAAGGCGGCGCTCGTCTCGACGCACTACAGTCCAGAGTCGTTGCCCGGTTCGCAAGCAGAGTTCAAAAGGAAGGTAAAATTAACCCTCGGTTTGGACTGCTTAGCGCTCCACTACCTAGGTAAGATTCTATCGAAAAGCGTTACCCTTCCTTAGCGCCGTTTTTGAAGGCGGCACTTCGGTGCCCGACAGGGGCTCGGAGGGTCCTGATCGGCGCCCCTCCAACCCACCCCCTCATCCTGAGGTGCCCGGGGATCAAAGATCGCTGGGCCTCGAAGGAGCCCTCCAGAGGTCACCGCGATCCCTGGAGGGCTCCTTCGAGGCCTCCGCTGCGCTTCGGCACCTCAGGATGAGGGCGAGAATGGGAAAGATCGGTCTAACAGGCCGCTCAGGTCTGCCCGGGCTTGAGCTGGTAAAAAATGTGCCGCCCGATGACGTCCATCTTGCGCAGGCGGCGCGCCCAGCCCGGCCGCACGTAGTCGGCGTGGTAGTGGGTCGCGGCGCCGACCTCGGCCAGATAGGTCCGGCCCTCGATCACCGAGCGGGCGATCCGGGTCGCCGATTCCCAGGCGCCGGCATCGGTGATGCGCAGGGATTTGCCTTCGCAGGCGAAGGAGAACTGGCAGCCCATGTAATGGTGGCGGTTCTGGTAGACGACGCCGCAGACGCTGCTCGGATAGAGGCCGCTCTTCACGCGGTTGAGCACCACCTGGGCCACGGCGGCCCGGCCGGCCTCGGATTCGCTGCGGGCCTCGAAATACACGGCTTCCGACAGGCAGCGCTGCTCCTTGTCGAGGGAGTCCGGATCGATCAGGTCGGCGTAGCGCCGGCGGGCATCCTCCGGGACCGATTGCAGAATCTCCGGGCGATCGGGACGGATCGCGAAATCGGGCAGCGCCAGGCTCGCGGCCGCCACCTCGATCGGGATCGCGTCGGCCGGCGCGGGCGTGGTCGAGGACAGGGCCACGGCCCGGGGCACGGGCGGGGTCGAGCCGTCGTAGCGGCGCTCGGTTTCGCCATCCTCGGTCAGGTCGGCGCTGCCCTCGCCCGTGGAGGCGGCGCTGCCGGAGCCGGTGGTCAGGCCGAGATCGGGCACCGGCACGAAGCCGGCCTCCGGCTCGGCCTCGGGATCCCAGACCGCCGAGCCCGCGCTCAGCGCGCCGCTGACGCTGCCGGTGACGTCGCCGAACACCAGGGCGGCCCCGGTCTCGCGCAACGATGCCGCGCGGCGCGCGTAGCTTGCGGCCGGCGGCTGGGACGGATCGCCCTTGGCCTGGCGCTGGACCACCGGGAAGACGTGCGCGCCGGTCTTGAGCACCGCCTGGAGCGGCTCGTCGGCGCTGCGCCGCAGGGCGGATCCGATCAGCGCGGTGCCGGGCGGCAGGGCCGGGACCGTGAAGGCGTCGATCGCCCCGAGTCGGCTCGAGCCGATGGCGTTCTCGGTCCCGGCATCGGCCGTGAACGAGACCAGAAGGCCGAGCCCCGCCAGCCAGGGCGTGAAGGCGGCCGAGAGCCAGCGCAGGCTCGATTCCCGTCGTCCTCGTCTCGCACGCACGGCTACAGACCCGTTCCGATCAGCCCCATCCGCGATCCTGGGCGCCGATCACGGCGGTTCCGGTGCGGTCCGGGATTTATCGGCCGGTATGGTTGAGGTCGAGTTAAGCGCGGCGGCCGGCGCTCGTCCGAAAGGGGACGGAGCGGTCGCCCACACCGGTCTCAGCCGCCGGGGGACTCGAGCCGCGCCATCCAATCCTCGACCACGCCACGATCGAGACGCCGCCGGGCCAGCGCCCGCCAGGACGGCGACAGCGCGTCGAGTTCCGCGATGCCTGCGAGGGCGGCGCGATCCAGCCGGTCCACATAGAAAGTGCGCAGGAGCCGCGCGAGCGGCCAGGCCGGATGCGGCCGGTCGATCAGGCGGAGACGGTCGCCCGCCGCGATGACGCCCGGCTCCACGACGCGGTAGTACCAGCCGGTCCGCCCGCTGGTCTGGACCCTGCGGGCCATATCGGCGGCTCCGAAGCGGTGATTGAGCTTCCAGCAGGGCTGCCGGGCCTGGCTGACCTGGAGCAGGACCGACCCGGCGCGCCACAGATCGCCGACGCAGATGTCCGTCTCGGTCAGGCCGGCGGTCGACAGGTTCTCGCCGAAGGCTCCGGGCCGCGCGAGGAGCGCCGGCTCGGCGTCTGGCAAGTCCTGCCGCCACCCGGCGTAATGATCGAACGCGTAGTGGTGCACGGCCTTCTCGGGGCCGCCGTGATGGCGCCGGTCCGCCTGCTCGTCGCCCTCCAGCCCGTTGGGGCCGACCGCGACTGGGCCGTCGAGGGGCGCTTTGGCGATAGCGCTAAGAGAGCCCGTCGTGCCCAGCGGCGCGCTCGGCCCGGCCAGCACCGCGTCGATGGCGACATCCGTCGCGCCGCCGGTCACGCGAGTCCGCCCAGCCATTCGCCGAGGCAGCGCCGTCCCGCCTCGGCGGCGCCTGGACCGAGCCGGCGCGCATCGTCGCGCAGGGCCGGCACCGACACGCCCGGCGTCGCCGCGATCTCGACCGCGTGGCCGATCAGCCAACGCTCGAAACCCTGTCCGTCCGCCTCCGGGTGGAACTGGAAGCCCAGCCCATGCCGGCCGAGCGCGAAGGCCTGATGGGGGCACAGCCGTGTCGCGGCCAGGCGATCGACGCCGGGCGGGAGATCGAACGCGTCGCCGTGCCAGTGCAGCACCGGCACGTGTTCGAGATACCGCAACGGGCCGGCACGGCCGCGATCGGTCAGCTCCACCGGGGCCCAGCCGATCTCCTTGCCCGGACCGGGAGCGACCCGGGCTCCGAGGGCGGCGGCCATGAGCTGGGCGCCGAGACAGATCCCGAGGGTCGGCGCGCCGGCCGCGAGCCGAGCGCGCAGGGCTTCGCGTTCGGCTCGCAGGAACGGATAGAGGTCGTCCTGGTCGGCACCGATCGGGCCTCCGAGCACGACGAGCAGGTCGGCCCCCTGGGCGTCCTCCGGCGTCAGCTCGTCGAGCCCCGCCTCCCGATACTGGATGGTGTAGCCCGCCGTCGCGATCGGCGCGGCGAAGGCGTTGAGATCCTCGAAAGCCACATGGCGGATAACGCGAGCGATAGGCATGGGCCGGATCCGGTTCGAAGCCGACCGGCTCGGGGCGCTTCAAGCTCCCCGCTTCGGACAACCTGTTGTCCGAAGGCATAAAGGTTGCCCGCCCGCTGGGCAAGCGGCATGGTTCCGCCATGTCGATCCTCGCTGGCCGTATCCGGGCCTTCCGCCACCGCCGCGGCCTGACCCTCGAAGCGCTGGCCGCCGCCGCCGGCATCCATAAAGGACATCTGTCCCGCATCGAGCGGGGCGAGAAGGCGCCCTCCGTCGGGACCCTGGAGGCGATCGCCCGCGCGCTGGGCGCCCAGATGGCCGAGCTGTTCGGCGAATCGGCCGGGGCCGCCGACCTGGTGGTGGTGCGGCGGGAGGACCGCGCCGTGGTCCAGGACCCGAGCTACGGGGTGCAGGCCCTCGTGCCCGGTGCCGCCGGCCGGGCCGGGGCGCTGTACATCGTCGAGCCAGGCGACGCGTTTCTCACCCAGGATCGGCCGAGCCATGGCGGCCAGGAGATCGCCTACGTGCTGGAGGGCGAGGTCGAGCTGGCGGTGGCGGACCGCCTCATCGCGCTGAGAGCAGGCGATTGCGCCACCTACGATGCCGGCCTGCCGCATCGGCTGCGCCGGCTCGCCGGGCGCAAGGCCGCCGTGCTGGTCTTCGTGGCCGGCTGAGATTCCATCCAAAAAGAAACCGGGTTTCCAAAGGGCTTGCAGCCCTTTGGCGGGGTTCGGGGACGGAGTTCCCGAGAACAGCAGGGCTCTGCCCTGCACCCGCAAAAGGTCGCCGACCTTTTGAAACCAGAACGTTTGGAGTGTCACCGCACGCGACCCGACATGACCGCCCGCCGGCAAAAGAAAAGGGCGGCCCGGAGGCCGCCCTTTCCAGCATTCACGCTCCCGATCCGATCACTCGGCGGCGGGCGGCAAGCCTTCCATCGGATCCACGGCGCTGCCGGCCTGCTTCTGCTGCAGGATCATCGCGTCGCGACGGCGCGCCACGGCGCGGATGTCGGCCACCATCGAACCGGTACCCGCCGGGATGAGCGAGCCGACGATGACGTTCTCCTTGAGGCCTTCCAGATGGTCGACCTTGCCGTTGACCGCGGCCTCGGTGAGCACCCGGGTCGTCTCCTGGAACGAGGCCGCCGAGATGAACGACTTCGTCTGCAGGGACGCCTTGGTGATGCCGAGCAGGACCGGCACGCCCTGGATCGGCTTCTTGCCCTCGGCAAGCAGCTTCTCGTTGAACTCGGTCAGCTCCGTACGGTCGATCTGGTCACCCGCGAGGATGTCCGAATCACCACCGTCGGTGACTTCGACCTTCTGCAGCATCTGCCGGACGATCACCTCGATGTGCTTGTCGTTGATCGACACTCCCTGCAGCCGGTAGACCTCCTGGATCTCGTTGACGAGGTAGGCCGCGAGTTCCTCCACGCCCTTGATCGCCAGGATGTCGTGCGGCGCCGGGTTTCCGTCGACGATGTAGTCGCCGAGTTCTACCACGTCGCCGTCCTGCAGGTGGATGTGCTTGCCCTTCGGGATCAAGTACTCCACCGCCTCGGAGCCGTCATGCGGCGTCAGCGTGAGCCGACGCTTGTTCTTGTAGTCGCGGCCGAACGCGATGGTGCCCGACTTCTCGGCGATGATCGCCGCGTCCTTCGGGCGCCGTGCCTCGAACAGCTCCGCCACCCGCGGCAGACCGCCGGTGATGTCGCGGGTCTTGGCCGAGTCGGTCGAGACGCGGGCCAGGATGTCGCCGGCATTGACCTTGGCGCCGGGATCGAAGCCGATGATGGCATCGACCGGCAGGAAGTAGCGGGCGTCCGAGCCGCGCGGCAGCTTGAGCGCCTTGCCTTCCTTGTCGACCACGACCATCGCGGGCTTCAGGTCCGAGGTGCGGGCAGAACCGCGCCAATCGACGACGACGCGCTTGGCGATGCCGGTCGACTCGTCGGTGGTCTCGGTCATCGACTGGCCGTCGACCAGGTCCTCGTAGGCCACGATACCGTCGACCTCGGTGAGGATCGGACGGGTGTAGGGGTCCCACTCGGCGATCCGCTGGCCGCGCTTGATCTTGTCGCCCTCGTCGACCCGGAGCTTGGCGCCGTATTGCAGGCGGTGGACCGCCCGCTCGACCCCGTCGGAGCCGACGATGACCACGGCCACGTTCCGGCCGGTGGCGATCAGGTCCCCGTCCGAGTTCTTGGCGATGGCCCGGTTGCGGACCTTGATCGTGCCCTCGAAGCTCGACTCGATGAACGACGAGTCGGCGATCTGGGCGGCACCACCGATGTGGAAGGTGCGCATCGTGAGCTGGGTGCCCGGCTCGCCGATCGACTGCGCCGCGATGACGCCGACCGCCTCGCCCATGTTGACGGGCGTGCCGCGGGCGAGATCGCGCCCGTAGCAGGTGGCGCAGACGCCGCTCCGGGTGGCGCAGACCAGCACGGAGCGGATCTTCACCTCCTGGATCCCGGCCGCCTGGATGGCGGGCAGGTGCTTCTCCTCGATGGTCTCGCCGGTCTTCACGATCACCGTGCCGTCGGCCGAGACCAGATCCTCGGCGGTGGCACGGCCGAGGATGCGGGTGGCCAGCGTCGCCACGACCTGGCCGGCATCCACGATGGCGCGCATCTTGATGCCGTTGGTCGTGCCGCAATCCACCTCGCGGATCACGGCGTCCTGGGCCACGTCGACGAGGCGGCGGGTCAGGTAGCCGGAGTTGGCGGTCTTCAGGGCGGTGTCGGCGAGGCCCTTACGGGCGCCGTGCGTGGAGTTGAAGTACTCCAGCACGTCCAGACCTTCCTTGAAGTTCGAGATGATCGGCGTCTCGATGATCTCGCCCGAAGGCTTGGCCATCAGGCCGCGCATGGCGGCGAGCTGCTTCATCTGGGCGGGCGAACCACGGGCGCCCGAGTGGCTCATCATGTAGATCGAGTTGACCTGCTTGTCGGCGCCGTTCTCGTCCTTCTGGACGCTCGAGATGCGGTTCATCATCTCGGCGGCCAGCTTGTCCGAGCACTTGGCCCAGGCGTCGACGACCTTGTTGTACTTCTCGCCCTGGGTGATCAGGCCGTCGTTGTACTGCTGCTCGTAGTCCTTCACGAGCGTGCGCGTGGTGTCGACGATCGACCACTTGTTGTCCGGCACGACCATGTCGTCCTTGCCGAACGAGATGCCGGCCTTGAACGCGTGGTTGAAGCCGAGCGCCATGATCCGATCACAGAAGATCACCGACTCCTTCTGACCGCAGTGGCGGTAGACGGTGTCGATCATCGCCGAGATCTCCTTCTTGGTCATCAGCTTGTTGACGACGTCGAAGGGAACCTTGGCGTGCTTCGGCAGCGCGCCGGACAGGATCACCCGGCCGGGGGTGGTGTCGTAGGTCTTGGTCAGCGGCTCGCCATCCGGGCCGATGCCGTTCCAGCGCCACCGGATCTTGGTGTGCAGCGACACGGTCTTGGCCGCGAGCGCGTGCTCCAGTTCGCCCATGTCGCCGAAGACGCCCTGCATCGGGTTCTTCGGGTTGTCGGGATTGAACGCGCCCTTGGAGCCGTCGGCCACGATGGACAGGTAGTAGAGGCCGAGCACGATATCCTGCGACGGCACGATGATCGGCTGACCATTGGCCGGGTGCAGGATGTTGTTGGTCGACATCATCAGGACGCGCGCTTCCAGCTGCGCCTCGAGCGACAGCGGGACGTGCACGGCCATCTGGTCGCCGTCGAAGTCGGCGTTGAACGCGGCGCAGACCAGCGGGTGCAGCTGGATCGCCTTACCCTCGATCAGCTTCGGCTCGAAGGCCTGGATGCCGAGGCGGTGGAGCGTCGGCGCGCGGTTCAGCATCACCGGGTGCTCGCGGATCACCTCATCGAGGATGTCCCAGACCTCCGGCTTTTCTTTTTCAACGAGCTTCTTCGCCTGCTTCACTGTCGCGGAGAAGCCCTTGGCGTCCAGCCGCGCGTAGATGAACGGCTTGAACAACTCCAGCGCCATCTTCTTCGGCAGGCCGCACTGGTGCAGCTTCAGCTCGGGGCCGACCACGATGACCGAACGGCCGGAATAGTCGACGCGCTTGCCGAGCAGGTTCTGGCGGAACCGGCCCTGCTTGCCCTTGAGCATGTCGGCGAGCGACTTCAGCGGACGCTTGTTGGCACCCGTGATGACGCGGCCGCGGCGGCCGTTGTCAAACAGCGCGTCGACGGCCTCCTGCAACATCCGCTTCTCGTTGCGGATGATGATGTCGGGCGCGCGCAGCTCGATCAGCCGCTTCAGGCGGTTGTTGCGGTTGATGACGCGGCGGTAGAGGTCGTTCAGGTCGGAGGTCGCGAAGCGGCCGCCATCCAGCGGGACCAGCGGGCGCAGGTCCGGCGGGATCACCGGGACGACGGTGAGGATCATCCACTCCGGCTTGTTGCCGGACATCTGGAACGCCTCGATGATCTTGAGGCGCTTCAGGAGCTTCTTCGGCTTCAGCTCGGATGTGGTGACCGCGATCTCCTCGCGCAGATCGTTGGCGATCTTGTCGAGGTCGAGTTCCTGCAGGATGCGCCGGATGGCCTCGGCGCCGATCATGGCGGTGAACGAGTCCTCGCCGTACTCCTCCTGGGCGCGCAGGTACTCCTCCTCCGAGAGGAGCTGGCGCTCCTTCAGGGGGGTGAGGCCCGGCTCGATGACGCAGTAGGACTCGAAGTACAGGATGCGCTCGAGGTCCTTGAGCGCCATGTCGAGCAGCAGGCCGATGCGCGAGGGCAGCGACTTCAGGAACCAGATATGCGCGACCGGGGCGGCCAGCTCGATATGGCCCATGCGGTCGCGCCGGACGCGCGCGAGGGTGACCTCGACGCCGCACTTCTCACAGATGACGCCCTTGTACTTCATGCGCTTGTACTTGCCGCACAAGCACTCGTAATCCTTGATCGGCCCGAAGATGCGCGCGCAGAACAGGCCGTCGCGCTCGGGCTTGAAGGTCCGGTAGTTGATGGTCTCCGGCTTCTTGATCTCGCCGTACGACCAGGAGAGGATCTTCTCCGGAGACGAGATCGAAATCTTGATCTGATCGAAGCTGACCGGCGTGGCCTGCTGGTTGAAAAGGTTCATGACCTCTTGGTTCATGATCCGCTCCTTGTTGACGCCGGTGGCCCCGCGCCGGGCCCCCGTGTCCTGAAAAAGATCCGGCGCCGCGCCCTGCTCAGGCGCCGCTGGCCGTCGTCACCCCGGAGGCCCCGCCCCTCCCCGCTCGACCGTGGCGGCTCGATGCCGCCACGGGAGGTGTTGTCGCGACCCCGCTACTCGGCGGCGTCGGCCGGCGGCTCCAGCTGATCGTTCGCGGCCTTCTTGGAGGACGTCAGCTCGACGTTGAGGCCGAGCGAGCGCATCTCCTTGACGAGCACGTTGAACGATTCGGGGATGCCGGCCTCGAAGGTGTCGTCCCCGCGGACGATCGCCTCGTAGACCTTGGTGCGGCCGGCCACGTCGTCCGACTTCACCGTGAGCATCTCCTGCAGCGTGTAGGCCGCGCCGTAGGCCTCCAGCGCCCAGACCTCCATCTCGCCGAAGCGCTGACCGCCGAACTGCGCCTTGCCGCCCAGCGGCTGCTGGGTGACGAGCGAGTACGGACCGATCGACCGGGCGTGGATCTTGTCGTCCACCAAGTGGTGCAGCTTCAGCATGTAGATGTAGCCCATCGTCACCTTGCGGTCGAAGGGCTCGCCGGAGCGGCCATCGTAGAGCGTCGACTGCGCCGAGCGGTCGAGACCGGCCATCTCGAGCATCTGCTCGATGTCGGCCTCCTTGGCGCCGTTGAACACCGGCGTCGCCATCGGCACGCCGCGACGGACGTTGTTGCCGGCCTCGGCCAGCTCCTCGTCGGTCAGGCCGTCGAGCTCGCCCGGCGAGTAGATCGCCTCCATCTCCTGACGCAGCGGCGCGATGTCGTGCGACTTAAGATAGGCATCCACCGCCTTCGAGACCTTGCGACCCAGGCCCGCGGCCGCCCAGCCCAGATGGGTCTCTAGGATCTGGCCGACGTTCATGCGCGAGGGCACGCCCAGCGGGTTGAGCACGATGTCGGCATGGGTCCCGTCTTCCAGGAACGGCATGTCCTCGATCGGCACGATCCGCGACACGACACCCTTGTTGCCGTGACGGCCGGCCATCTTGTCGCCCGGCTGGATCTTGCGCTTCACCGCCACGAAGACCTTGACCATCTTCATGACGCCGGGGGGCAGCTCGTCGCCGCGCTGCAGCTTCTCGACCTTGTCGAGGAAGCGCTGCTCGAGGCGCTTCTTCGACTCGTCGTACTGCTTCTGCATCGCCTCCATCTCGGTCATGAGACGGTCTTCGATGACGGCGAACTGCCACCATTGCGAGCGCGGGTAGTCGTTGATCAGCTCACGGGTGAGCGTGGTGTCCTTCTTGAAGCCCTTCGGGCCGGCCACCGGCGCCTGGCCGATCAGCACGTCCGCCAGGCGGGCGTAGGTGTTGCGGTCGAGGATCGCCTGCTCGTCGTCGCGGTCCTTGGCGAGCCGCTCGATCTCCTCGCGCTCGATCGCCTGGGCGCGCTCGTCCTTGTCGACGCCGTGCCGGTTGAACACGCGGACCTCGACGATCGTGCCGGTGACGCCCGGCGGCACCCGCAGGGAGGTGTCGCGCACGTCCGAGGCCTTCTCGCCGAAGATGGCGCGCAGGAGCTTCTCCTCCGGCGTCATCGGGCTCTCGCCCTTCGGGGTGATCTTGCCGACCAGGATGTCGCCGGCATTCACCTCGGCACCGATATAGACGATGCCGGCCTCGTCGAGGTTCTTGAGCGCTTCCTCGGAGACGTTCGGGATATCGCGGGTGATTTCCTCCGGCCCGAGCTTGGTGTCGCGGGCCATCACCTCGAACTCCTCGATGTGGATCGAGGTGAACACGTCATCCTTCACGATCCGCTCGGAGAGCAGGATCGAGTCTTCGAAGTTGTAGCCGTTCCACGGCATGAACGCGACGAGCACGTTCCGGCCCAGCGCCAGCTCGCCGAATTCCGTCGACGGACCGTCGGCGATGATCTCGCCCTTCTTTACCGGCTCGCCGACGCGGACCAGAGGCTTCTGCGTGATGCAGGTCGACTGGTTGGAGCGCTGGAACTTCTGCAGGCGGTAGATGTCGACGCCCGGCTTGGTGGCGTCAGCCTCTTCGGTGGCCCGGATGACGATACGGGTGGCGTCCACCTGATCGACGATGCCGGACCGGCGCGCCGCGATGGCCGCGCCGGAATCGCGGGCAACGACCGCTTCCATGCCGGTACCGACGAACGGCGCATCGGCCCGCACCAGCGGCACGGCCTGCCGCTGCATGTTCGAGCCCATGAGGGCGCGGTTGGCGTCGTCGTTCTCGAGGAACGGGATCAGCGCCGCGGCCACCGAGACGAGCTGCTTGGGCGAGACGTCCATGAGATCGACGCGCTCAGGCCCCACGACGATCACGTCGCCGGCCCGGCGGCAGACCACGAGGTCTTCCGTCAGCTTTTTGTTCTCGTCCATCTGGGCGTTGGCCTGGGCGACGTAGTACTTCGCCTCCTCCATGGCCGAGAGGTAGGCGACCTCATTGGTGACCACGCCGTCGCGCACGCGGCGGAACGGGGTCTCGATGAAGCCGTACTTGTTCACCCGGGCGAAGGTCGCCAGCGAGTTGATCAGGCCGATGTTCGGGCCTTCCGGCGTCTCGATCGGGCAGATGCGGCCGTAATGGGTCGGGTGCACGTCGCGCACCTCGAACCCGGCGCGCTCGCGGGTCAGACCGCCCGGGCCAAGCGCCGAGAGGCGGCGCTTGTGCGTCACCTCGGAGAGCGGGTTGGTCTGGTCCATGAACTGCGAGAGCTGCGACGAGCCGAAGAACTCGCGCACCGCAGCCGCCGCCGGCTTGGCGTTGATCAGGTCCTGCGGCATCACCGTGTCGATATCGACCTGGCTCATGCGCTCGCGGATCGCGCGCTCCATGCGGAGCAGCCCGAGGCGGTACTGATTCTCCATCAGTTCGCCGACCGAGCGCACCCGGCGGTTGCCGAGGTGATCGATGTCGTCGATCTCGCCCTTGCCGTCGCGCAACTCGACCAGCGCCTTGACCACCGCCAGCATGTCCTCCTTGCGGAGGGTGCGGACCGTGTCGGCTGCGTCGAGGTCGAGGCGCATGTTCATCTTCACGCGGCCGACCGCGGAGAGGTCGTAGCGCTCGGAATCGAAGAACAGCGAGTGGAACATCGCTTCCGCGGTGTCGAGCGTCGGCGGCTCGCCGGGACGCATGACCCGGTAGATGTCGAACAGCGCGCCCTCGCGGTTGGAGTTCTTGTCCACCGCCAGCGTGTTGCGGATGTAGGGACCGACATTGACGTGGTCGATGTCGAGCACCGGGAGCTCGGTGATGCCGACCTCTTCCAGGCTCTTCAGGAGCTTCTCGGAGATCTCCTCGCCGGCCTCGGCCCAGATCTCGCCGGTCTCGGCGTTGACCAGATCCTCGGCGATGTACTGGCCGACCAGATCCTCGTCGGTGGCCTTGAGGAACTTGGTGCCCTTGTCGGTGATCTGACGGGCGTTGCGGGCGTTGAGCTTCTTGCCAGCCTCGAGCACGACCTCGCCGGAATCGGCGTCGATCAGGTCGACGGTGGCCTTCATGCCCTTCATCCGCTCGGGGTCGAACGGCACGCGCCACTCGGCGCCATCGCGATCGTAGACCACGCGGTTGTAGAAGGTCGCCAGGATCTCCTCGCCGTCGAGGCCGAGCGCGTAGAGCAGCGACGTCGCCGGCAGCTTGCGCTTGCGGTCGATGCGGACGTGCACGATGTCCTTGGCGTCGAACTCGACGTCGAGCCAGGAGCCGCGATACGGGATGATGCGGGCGGCGAACAGGAGCTTGCCCGAGGAGTGGGTCTTGCCCTTGTCGTGGTCGAAGAACACGCCCGGCGAGCGGTGCATCTGCGAGACGATGACGCGCTCGGTGCCGTTGACGATGAAGGTGCCGTTCTCCGTCATCAGGGGCATGTCGCCCATGTAGACGTCCTGCTCCTTGATGTCCTTGACCGACTTGGCCTGGGTGTCCGGATCGACATCGAACACGATCAGCCGCAGCGTCACCTTCAGCGGCGCCGCGAAGGTGATGCCGCGCTGGCGACACTCGTCGACATCGTATTTCGGCTGCTCGAACGTGTAGCGCACGAATTCGAGCAGGGCCGTCGAGGCGAAGTCCGAGATCGGGAACACCGACTTGAACACGCTCTGGAGGCCTTCATCGCCGCGGCCGCCCTCCGGCTCGTCGACCATGAGGAACTGATCGTAGGATGCCTTCTGAACCTCGATGAGGTTCGGCATCTCGGCGACTTCCTTGATCTTGCCGAAGAACTTCCGAATGCGCTTGCGACCGACCAGCGTGTTGGCCATGTGAACTCGCTCCATCCCGCGTGCCTCGCGCCCGGGGAAGCGTTCCCGAAAGGGACCTCCCGCGCCGGGCCGTAACGCGCGCCCCGCCGGACCGCGCCACCGAACCGAATCTCTCTAGGCTCCCGTCCGGAGCCGTCCGCCGAAGCGGCCTAAAGCCCGCGGGTGCTGCACCCGCGGGCTCCAGTCACGACAGGCCCGAAGCGGACCTCCGTGGGGCGATGGGCCGGAACCGGCCCATCGTCGACTTACTTGAGCTCGACCTTGGCGCCGGCCTTCTCGAGCTGGGCCTTGAGCTTCTCGGCCTCGTCCTTGGTGACGCTCTCCTTGACCGGCTTCGGAGCGCCCTCGACCAGGTCCTTGGCCTCCTTGAGGCCGAGGCCGGTGATCGCGCGGACCTCCTTGATCACCTCGATCTTCTTGTCGCCAGCGGCGGCAAGCACGACGGTGAACTCGGTCTGCTCCTCGACGGCGGCGGCAGCGCCACCGGCGGCCGGGCCGGCAGCGACGGCGACGGCGGCGGCAGCCGAGACGCCCCACTTCTCTTCGAGCAGCTTGGCCAGGTCGGCGGCCTCGAGAACGGTCAGCGAGGACAGGTCGTCGACGAGCTTGGCAAGATCAGCCATTTTCTATTCCTCTCAGATATCGGTTCGAACGAATGGTTTTTGAAGGGCCTCAGGCGGCCTCGTCCTTGGTGGCATAGGCCCCGAACACGCGGGCGAGCTTGGCCGCCGGCGCATTGACGACCTGGGCGATCTTGGTCGCGGGCGCCTGTACGAGGCCCACGATCTTGGCGCGCAGTTCGTCGAGGGACGGGAGCGAGGCGAGAGCCTTCACGCCGTCCGGGTTCAGGGTTGTCTTCCCCATCGCGCCGCCGAGAATCACGAGCTTGTCGTTCGTCTTGGCGAAATCCACCGCGACCTTGGCGGCGGCGACCGGATCGCCCGAATAGGCGAGCAGGGTCGGGCCCTTCAGGAGCGGCTTGATGGAGGCGACGTCCGTACCATCGAGTGCGATGCCGGCGAGGCTGTTCTTGGCGACCTTCACGGTGGCGCCGGCCTGCTTCATCTGCGAGCGCAGCTTCTGCATGTCGGCGACCGTGAGGCCCTTGTAGTGGGCCACGACGACGACGGCGCTCTGATTGAACACGCCGTTGAGCGTCGAGACGAGGTCAGCTTTTGCTGTCCGGTCCACTGGGCTCTCTCCGGTTGGCGGAACCCGGTATCGGGTCCGCCGGTTGCACATGCCGCCCGGACGTGGTCTCGGCCTTCAAGAGACCGGGAACGTCCGAACGACGCTTCGCGGCCCTGTCCCCGCACGGGCCCCGGAGGGTCGTTTCGGGTGAGTTGGTTCAAACCGACACCCCTCCTCGGCGTTTGCCGAAGCGAGGTTTTTCCTAAGTTCGGTCTTCCCCGTCTGTGCAGGCTGGGCGTGGATTAAGCCGGCGAGCCGGCACCTGCAGTCTCGGACAGGACATGGCCGGACAAGGCTCCGCGGGGCTCATCACCCCCTGGATCCTGCCGGCCATTGCCACCCGGTTGCCCGGGCGACATTTCATGCGGAAACCGGCCGATTGGCCGTCTCCTTCCGTGAGGATGAAATGCGTAAGGCGCGGTGTATAGAGGCTAGCAAGCCGCCTGCCAAGAGCCGAAGCGCGACTTTTCCGCCGCAGGCAAGGGCTGGCGGGGGAGATCGGCTTGGGACGCATGTCTCCCTCACTCGCCCTCGTCAGCCTCACGAAGCAGCGCGTCGACGTCTCGCCCACGATACAGAACACGTAGGATGTCGAGACGGTTTTCGCGCAACGCATAAGCGATCACCACACGACGCTCGAACGCCACGAGCCGAAGGCCGATCCGCAGATCGTCGCGAGCCCGGCCCGCCCTCGGCATTTGGGACAGACGCTCGCAGCGTTCGCGGATCCGGCGGATGAAGGCGATCGCGCGGTCTGGGCTGTCCTGGGCTATGTGGTCGTAGAGAGCTTCGAGATCCGCAATGGCTTGCGCCTGAAGCGTGACCTTAAGCTTTGTCACCGGCCGTGACCCGGTGGGCGTGCCGATCCTCCAGTCGGTCGAAGACCACTGTTGCAGGAACGCCCGGCCGCGGATCGTCGAAGGCGGCGAGAATCGAAGTCAGAACGGCATCGCGATGCTTGAACGACTCGACGGCGAGCCGATCCTCAAGGAGGCGCAATCCCGCCGCTACGACCTCGGCCGCATCGCGGAAATGGCCGGCAGCAACCTGAGTCCGCACGAAGCGGTCGAGATCCGGGCTCAGGTCGATATCGGCCATGACGCGGCTTCCCTGCTGCCGAGGCATTCGGCCCCAGACTAGGCCGCTTCGCGCTCCGGCACCAGCTTGCGCCGCGCGTTCTCCCACCACGAGCGCCGCTGCGCATCCTCGGCCTCCGCGGCCTTGGCGGCGTAGAACGAGGCGTTGTGCTCGCCCCGCAGGGCTTCTCGGGTGAAGCGGATCAGGTGGTGGGCGACGAAGCCCATGTTGAACACCGCCTCGATCTGCCCGCGCTTCAGGGCGTAGCCCGCGGCGCTCCAGAACGGCCTGCGGTAATCCGAGAGCAGCCCGACCCGCGTAATGATGTTGAAGCCGAGGATCAGGCCGCGGCGCAGGTTCGTGAAGGTGAGCTTGCCCTTGGTCGGCGTCACGATCCGATTCGGGTAGGTGGTCTCACACTGGTGCTTGAACCGGGCGAACAGCTGCTCCGGCTCGTAGGCATGGGCAATCGCCCGGCGCCAGCTCGATACCACGGTGTCGTGCGGACGCTTGAACAGGACGTTCGATTCGAGCGCCGCGTCGTGGACCAGCCGGCCCTCGCGCTCCAGCCGGTCCCAGAGCGGGGTCTTGGGCAGGGCCTGGAGCAGGTTGATGGTCAGCACCGGGATCGCCGACTTGTCGATGAAGTCGATCAGGTTCTGCTCGGACTTGTCGCTGTCGGTATCGAGCCCCAGGATGATGCCCGAGGTGACTTCGAGCCCGTAGGAATTGAGGGTCTCGATCGCCCCGTACATCGGCACGGCGGCGTTGTGGGTCTTGTCGATGCCCTTAAGTGCGTCTTCCTCCGGCGTCTCGATGCCCACGAACACGGTCATGAAGTTGGCCTGCCGCATCAGCTCGAGGATCTCGGGCTGCTTGGCCATGTTCAGGGTCGCCTCGCAGGCGAACTGAAGCGGGTAGTTGTTCTTCTTCTGCCATTCCACGAGATGGGGCAGCATCTCGCGGGTCGCCTTGCGGTTGGCGATGAAGTTGTCGTCGACGAAATAGACCACCGCCGGATGCCCGGGCTGGCTGATGATCGCGTCGAGCTCGGCGCACATCTGCTCCGGGCTCTTCAGCCGGGGCTGGCGGCCGTAGAGCTGCGGGATGTCGCAGAACTCGCAGCGATACGGGCAGCCCGAGGAGAATTGCAGCGAGCCGATCAGGTAGCGCTTGAGCGGCGCCGCCTCGTAGGCCGGGGCCGGGAAGTCCGAGAGGGCGAGCCGCTCGGCGGTCTCGAACACCACCTGCTGGTGCGGCCGGGCGACGTCCGCGTCGAGGCGCTCGATCAGCCGGTCTGTGGCGTCGCCGATCTCGCCGACATGGAGGTAATCGAAATCCGGGTATTTCTCGCGGGCGCCGGATACCGAGGGGCCGCCCAAAGCCGCGACCTTGCCGGCCGCATGGGCGCGCCGGCCGATATCGTGGATCTGGCCCTCTTGGATGTGCATCCCGGAGACGAACACGGCGTCGGCCCAGGCGAAATCCTGGGCGGAAGCGCGCCGGATGTTCTCGTCGATAAAGCGGTACTCCCAGCTCTCCGGCATGTAGGCCGCGATCACCAGGAGCCCCTGCGGAGGCATGAACGCCTTGACGCCACCCATGAGCGGGTAGGCGTGCGAGAACGTGCCGAAGGACGGCGTGTAGGCGGGGAAGACGCACAGGATGCGTCGGCGGGTCGTGACGGAGACAGTGCTGCGCATGAGGGCTTATCTAGCACAGCCGTAGAGAATGGCGCCCCCCTTAACGGTTGAGAATGACGTGAAGGGCGGTGCTAAAGAGCCGCTACGCGGCGACTCTTCCGCTGGGTCCCGGATCACCTTCCACTCTCGTTCCAGGCGTCCGGCAAAGGGCAGCGTCTTGTCCGCAACGGGCTTTTGCACCGGGGCAACCCACAAAAAAACGCCCGGCCGTTTCCGGCCGGGCGCTTCGTAAGTGCGATGAGTCGAGGCTCAGGCGGTCAGAACCGTGCTCGGCTCAACCTTCACGCCCGGGCCCATCGTCGAGGTGACGGCGATGCGCTGGACGTAGGTTCCCTTGGCGCCTGCGGGCTTCGCCTTGGCGACCGCGTCGGCAAACGCCTTGATGTTCTCGACGAGCTTGTCGGCGTCGAACGAGACCTTGCCGACACCGGCATGGACGATGCCGGCCTTCTCGACGCGGAACTCCACCGAGCCGCCCTTGGCGCCGGCCACGGCGCTCTTCACGTCCATGGTGACGGTGCCGACCTTCGGGTTCGGCATCAGGCCGCGCGGGCCCAGCACCTTACCGAGACGGCCGACGAGCGGCATCATGTCCGGGGTGGCGATGCAGCGATCGAACTCGATCTTGCCGCTCTGGACGATCTCCAGGAGATCCTCCGCGCCGACGATGTCGGCACCCGCCGCCTTGGCGTCGTCCGCCTTGGCGCCGCGGGCGAAGACCGCCACGCGGACCGTCCGGCCGGAGCCGTTCGGCAGGTTGCAGACGCCGCGGACCATCTGGTCGGCGTGACGCGGATCGACGCCGAGGTTCATCGAGACTTCGATGGTCTCGTCGAACTTCGCGGTCGCCCGCTCCTTGACCAGCTTGATCGCCTCATCGAGCGGGTAGAGCTTGGTCACCTCGATGCCCTCGCGGGCGGCGCGGATGCGCTTTCCTTCGCGTGCCATGATGTCCTCCCTCAGGCCGTGATTTCGAGGCCCATGGCCCGGGCAGAGCCGCGGATCATGGCGACGGCCGCATCGACCGAGTCGCAATTGAGGTCGGGCATCTTCTTCTCGGCGATCTCGCGCAGCTGCGCCTCGGAGATCTTGCCGACGGAGGGGCCCTTACCGGGGGTCTTCGAGCCGGAAGCCGGCTTCTTGCCGATCTTCAGGCCGACCGCCTTCTTCAGGAAGAAGGTGACCGGCGGCTGCTTCATCTCGAAGGTGAAGGAGCGGTCCTGATACGCGGTGATGATCACCGGGATCGGGGTGCCCTTCTCCATCTGCGCGGTCTTCGCGTTGAAGGCCTTGCAGAACTCCATGATGTTGAGGCCGCGCTGACCGAGCGCGGGACCGATCGGGGGCGACGGGTTCGCCGCGCCGGCCGGGACCTGAAGCTTCACGTAGCCCGTGATCTTCTTCGCCATGGGATATCTCCCAAAACTGCGTCCGCCGCCGGGCTGCCTAAGCGCGGGCGGGTCGGACGATTGCAGGTCGCGGTGCGATCCGTGGATCCCGGAGGCGAGGCCGGGCGGATCTCCCGCGTGTGAGACCGCCTCCTAACGGGGACGGCCGCTTCGCGACCGACGCGCAGCGCCGGCCGGAAGAGCGTGGGCGGCCGAAGAACGGGCCGCCGAATTCCTTGAAGCCTCAGGCCTTCTCGACCTGGGCGTATTCCAGCTCCACCGGGGTGGCGCGGCCGAAGATCGACACAGCCACCTTGAGGCGGGAGCGGGCCTCGTCGATCTCCTCGACGGTGCCGTTGAAGCTCGCGAACGGGCCGTCGGCGACCCGGACGGTCTCGCCGATCTCGAACGCGATCGACGGCTTCGGCCGGTCGACGCCCTCGGCGACCTGGCCCTTGATCCGCTCCGCCTCGGCGTCAGGGATCGGAACCGGCTTCGACTTGTCGGCGCCGAGGAAGCCCGTGACCTTCGGGGTGTTCTTGATGAGGTGGTAGACCTCGTCGGTCAGGTCGCACTTCACTAGGACGTAGCCGGGGAAGAACTTGCGCTCGGCATCGACCTTCCGGCCGCGGCGCACCTCGACGACCTTTTCCGTCGGGACCATCACCTCGTCGAACAGCTCGGTCAGCCCGCGCTGGGCCGCCTGGTCCTTGATGGACTGCGCGACCTTGTTCTCGAAGTTCGAGTAGGCGTGGACGATGTACCAGCGCTTCGACACGGTTCCGTTCAACTCCGACAAGTCCGCGAGGTCGCCCCCGATCGATATCGCCCCCTTAGAGGCCGAGCACCAAGCCGACCACGAACCGCAGGGCCTGGTCGACCACCGTGAAGAACAGGCTCGTGACCACCACCATCACGAACACCATGATGGTGGTGATGGTGGTCTCCCGGCGGGACGGCCAGGTGACCTTGCGGGCCTCGTCGCGGACCTGGGAGAAGAACTCACCCGGGGTCACGCGCTTCTGCGGCACCTTGGCGGGCGTGGCCGGACGGGCCGGCGGCGTGTTCGCGGGACCGCGAGCCGCGCCGCGCGCCACATCCACCTTCTTGGTCGCTTCGTTCGATGCCATGGCGCCAGTGTTATTTGCGTGCGCGGGCCCGAGGCAGGGCCTGTTTCCGGGAACGCGAACATCCGGCGCTTAGGGCCTGGACGGGCCCGCACCGACGGTCGCTTCAGATCTCGGATTGCGCCCGCTCTAGCGCAACTCCGCCGGCTTGTCGACCGGGCGACCGCGCGGGGGTGAGTGAGATATCTGGCAGGAGTGGAGGGACTCGAACCCGCAACCTCCGGTTTTGGAGACCGGCGCTCTGACCAGTTGAGCTACACTCCTAGCGTCCCGCCCAATGCCCGATCGCGGCGGCGCTTGCAAGAGGTTTGCTAGGGCTATGAGAAGGCGGCGGGCTAAAAACCGGCCTCGTGCCGGCTTCGGTTCGCGATCCTGACACGACGACGCCGGCCTCCGTCGAAACGGGGACCGGCGCAGATCGATCGAACCGACGTGGTGGCCCGGCGCGTCGGCCGACGCACCGAGCCCTGCGGGATTTCAGTCGTTGATGGCGGCGACGACGCCGGCGCCGACGGTGCGGCCGCCTTCACGGATGGCGAAGCGCAGCTTCTCCTCCATGGCCACCGGCACGATCAGCGTGACGTCCATGGTCACGTTGTCGCCCGGCATCACCATCTCGG
>NZ_JAKSYK010000036.1:0-4125 GCF_022829425.1 Methylobacterium sp. J-072
GTTCCAACGGCAGCGTTCCAAGGATCTTGCCCTATTGGAACGGCCACGTTCCAGCGGGATAGTTCTAGTCAGCGAGCCCTATTGGAATGCAACGGTAGGTAGCGCGATCAGTTGTGTACGAAAAACGATCGTTTTCCCGACAATGTTTGGGAGCCGGTTGCGAACTGCCCAAAACGGCCCTGTTTCTGTCGGAAAAAACTGTCGGGTTTTCTATTGCCGGATAAACGGCGTTTTGGCACTGTCCCGACATGCTCGTCGGATATGCCCGCGTCTCGACCCTTGACCAGAACCTCGACCTCCAGCGTGACGCGCTGACCAAGGCAGGGTGTGAGCGCCTGTTCGAAGAGAAGAAGTCCGGCAAGGCCGGGACCAAGCGGCCGGCGTTCGACGCGGCGCTGGCCTACCTGCGCCCCGAGGATGTGCTCGTAGTCTGGAAGCTCGATCGCCTCGGCCGCTCGCTCGTCGAGATGATGCGTACCATCGACGGCCTGCGCGTGAAGGACGTCCACTTCCGCTCGCTTACTGAGCAGTTCGACAGCGCCACCGCCCACGGGCGCTTCGCCCTGCAGATGCACGGCGCCATGGCCGAGTACTTCCTCGACCTCAACCGCGAGCGCACCATGGAAGGTTTGAAGGCGGCGTTGGCCCGAGGCCGCAAGGGCGGCCGGCCGAGGAAACTCTCCGACGCCGACCTCGACGTCGCCCGCGCCCTGTTGGCAGCCGGCAACATCAGCGTCGCCGACATCGCCAAGCGGCTCGGGGTCAACCGAGACACTTTCTACGGCTATTTCCCACGCGCCCGCGCCAACAGCACCGTCGCCAAGGGCTGAGCCGTCCTCGATCGGTGTGGTCCTGGCGTCCTCCCAAGATCGATCGTCTCTTTGTAATGACGCGCATCGCACTCCACCCACGCCGTCGCTTTCCCCCATAAAGCGACCGCTCGTGAGTTGGGTGGGAACACTGGAGCGCCATGCCGATCAGCCGACGCCAGCTCGCCGCCTCCCTGCTTACAGCGATGCACATCGCCGAACGACACGTGATCGCGGCCTTCGTCGCCGATGTGGCGACGCAGCCGGCGCCTAATCCGTTCCCGCAGACTAGCGCCGGAGCTGTGCGCCAAGTCTGGCGGCAGCGCGCCGCCGAGTTCCGGTCGTTCGCCATTGAGGCGGCTGGACTGACCTGCCTCTTGGCCACTGTGTCTGACTTGAGCGTGGATGAGGAACTGATGCAGGAGATCCTGCGTGCCGGGCCCTACACGGCGAACGTGTTCCACCGGGGCGACGGCTGCCGGATCGTCGGAGCCGTGCTCTACGGCAAGCCGGGTGTCGGTCTGCCAGTCATCTTCGCGTCGAAACCCCGGCGTGAGGTCCTCCGTCCGCGCTTAGACCACCTTCGAACGGCTGGGCAGCTCGACCTATTCGGTTAGGTCGGTGCCGCCGGCACGGCCTCACCTCGTAGGAAGCTCGTCCCTTGCATCGCACCCTAGGTGCACAGGTGTGCAGAGAACATTTTCGAGCGTTTCCGAGCAGGTACGAACGCCCGAGAGCGTCGGTGCCGCTTCGGCCTGATGCGCTTTGCTTCGATCGGCTTCGATTTGAGGACGTGGGTCGCGGCGATAGGGGTCCCGGCAGCTTCAGTGCGTGTGGTGTGATGCCCTCAAAGCACTGAGCTATTTGTGAGTTTGTGCTGAGGCGTCTGAGCCCTCAATCGCGTCCCTGTAGGCCACCCAAAGATGGCTAGGCAAAGGGCTTCGCCGTCGATCACGGCTGCGATGTGCCCGCCTGCTTGGCCCTCGACAGCATGTCCATCGCGACCGAGTGAACCCCGACCATCTGAGCCGCCAGCATGGCTTCATATTCGTTCTGCGGCTCGATCCCGGCGACGGCGGCGATCCCGGCGTTAATCTTGTCCGGAGCGGGCATGGCCTCGCCTCGGGATCGAACGATGTCACAGACATCGGCTGCCGTGCGCGAGGCAAACTCGGGCGAGACCGTCCCGAAGGTGGCCCGCTGTTGGGCGATGAAACCGCCGGCGTCGTCGTGCGGGATCTCGATGGTGATTTCGCGCCCCTCGGTCTTCGTGATCTCGTAGGCGAGGGGCTGGATCCGGCTCCGGCAGTAAGCCTTCGCCTTCGCGATGGCGGCCCGCTCTTGGTCGTTGGGAGGGCGCTTCGGCTTTGACTTCTTCGAAGTCGGTGGTGCTTCCAATTCGCTCACGGAGGTGCTCTTAAGCTGATGCCATCGTGACCGATCTGTTCTCCAGATCGACCGCCTCACCCCGTGGTTCGGCGAACTTTACTATAGAGAAGCTGTCGATCAGAACGGTGTTGCAGGCTGCCACCACGATAGCGCGGTATTCGTTGCCGCGACCAAATCTTACATAAATCTCGAACAGGCGCAGTATCGCATTGTTTTCTCTCATCCGCTAGCACACTGTACGAGTATTCCAAGCATAGGTGCACATCGTGGACGAAAACGTAGGAAAGATTGAGGGTGGGGCAACCAACTACGTCGAGCTGACGGCGGATCTCGTTTCCGCCTACGTCTCGAATAACCACCTGCAGCCGAATGAAATTTCTTCGCTGATCGCTAACACGCATGCCGCGCTCAGGGGGCTTGGCCAGGTTGGTGCAACAGCAGCACCATCGGCCGAGAAGCCCACGCCTTCTCAAATCCGGAAGTCGATCACCCCCGACGCTCTGATCAGCTTCGTCGACGGCAAGCCGTACAAGACGCTGAAGCGGCACCTCAGCAAAAGCGGCATGTCGATCGAGCAGTACCGGGAGCGCTTTGGCCTGCCACGTGACTACCCCTCGACAGCCCCCAGCTACTCGGCACAGCGCTCCGAGCTCGCTCGCAGCCTTGGCCTAGGCCAGCAGCGCAGGAAAGCGGCTTCAATGGCCACCGAGCCGGCAGAGACCGTCTCCGACAAGCCTAAGCGCGCCGGGCGGCCGCGGAAGGCCAATGAGGCGTAGCAGCGTCAGAACGGTATGGCCGGGAAGGCGGTTGAAGTCTTTCGCATGAAAAAGCACGCGGTAATGGTCTATTAACTACGCCGCTTCAGGGTTGCCTTCAGCGATCGGCAGAGGGGGCCGCGCGCCAGCAGAGCAGCACTCAGGCCGTTGGAGAGACGGTCACAGGGCGGCCTCGTTGGAGCAGTCGCACCGGGCCCGCTCCTGTAATAACAGGGCGGGCCTTGCTCATTTCAGGGTTTGACCCCTGCTGCATTGCACCGCAACGTGGTGTGCCCTCCCAAGGGACACCCATCGGCCCGGTTCAAAGAACCCCCCTCCCGCGGGTCGGGTCGGTGGGCCTGGAACATACGTGTAAATTCGTAGCCGAAGTCGGAGCCCTGCGCTGCAGCATCGGTTGACGCGCCGCAACACGGCACGCATACGTGTTGTGTCCTTTTGGACGTTTCCTCCCTAGACTCGGGCCGCTCCCTCGGGGGCGGCCTCTTTTATTTGCGTCGCCTCAGCAGTCGCCGCGCTCATACAGTCTTATTCATAGGCTACATCTTGCTTGTCGCTCCGGCCTGCAGGCCGAACGACACAGGGCCGAACCACGTCACCATGGGATCCGGCCCGACCTTGCTTCGCGTCCTCCCGATACAAAACCTGTCAGCCCGTATTACCAGATGCCCATCAGCTGGGCCGATCGTCTTGACCCCCGTGCCGGTCCTGGGTTGGCAACGTACCATTTCCCAAGCTCCAGCCAGGACGCCGTTACTCGCCCACAGTAACGCGAGTCATTTCTATACTACAATCCTAGGTTGCATAACATGTTGTCATACTAAGTAGTTTTTTGACTCCTTTTTACTGATTTTGCGTCTATTGCATTATTGTATTCGGGAGATAGGGCTAGTTAGACAATGTCCACGCTGTGCCAAATCAGATCTTAAGTTCGTGATAGCAGTGTGCCGGGGCTTCATGCTGGCGCCATTCTGTCTAGGCGGCATCTGCACCAGATCGAGTTGCGAACTGAGCCCACATTTGTCGGCATCGTTCGTCGCTCGCTCATCGGCCAATTCTTTCTCGCTTCCCTGCGCGAGGCCCGGCCGAACCTTGCTTTTAACGGCTTCCCGAGCGTGGCGGCTTGGCAAGACACGGCGGCATCGTCCTCGGCC
>NZ_JAKSYK010000037.1:0-283 GCF_022829425.1 Methylobacterium sp. J-072
CCGGGATCGGCACGGTGAGAACGGGCATCGGGAACCGGGACGCGGGCGCGCTTGCTGTGGCACGTCACCGCGAACGAGGCCTCGCCGACCATGCTCGCGCACGGGCGTCTCGACACCCGCCAGGACACCCCGCCCAGCGCGGCCAGCGAGCCAGAAGCCAGCGGACCCGCATCCGGTGGGCCGGGATGCTGTCGTACACGATCGCGTCCGGCGCCCAGGCGATCTTGTGCCCGGCGCGCAGCAGGGCGTGGAAGAAGAACGTGTCCTCGCCGCCCATGGTGTT
>NZ_JAKSYK010000052.1:0-301 GCF_022829425.1 Methylobacterium sp. J-072
GGGAGAGGGGAGCGACGGTGCAGGAGACAGCTCAGGCCCTCACACAGGCTCTGCCTTTTCCGGACGCCGGGCTCCCCTCTCCCGACCCGGCCTGACGGCCGGCCCACCCTCCCCCGCAGAGGGGGGAGGGCAGGCGCGTGGCACCTCAGGGCAGAAGCTTATGTCGGATCGCCGCCTCTACCTCACCCACTCTCCCAACCCCACAAACCCGCCACCCCCTTCAAAAACATCACACCCCCGAAGCCCCCCCGCACGGCCGCTCGAACCCGGCGCCAGATAGGAGGAGCACACGTCCGAACTC
>NZ_JAKSYK010000075.1:0-60519 GCF_022829425.1 Methylobacterium sp. J-072
TGCTCATCGCGCCCGCCATCCTGCGGATCGGGACGGAGATCGTGGTCACGGACATCCAGCCGACCGCGAGAGTGATCGCAGCGACCAGGCCGAGGACGACCAAGATCGCGAACTGGCCGCTCCGTCCAAGCTCGGCCGCTACAGTGGCTTCCTGCTTTCCTGCAGCTTCGTTGAAGCCGACGGCCGCCTTGAGCGCCGCGCGGGCGGCATTCAGGGCAGGCAGCATGCCGTCCAACAGGTAGTCGCTTGCACCCTTGGCGTCGCCGGCGTCCAAGTGCCTGAGATACTCGTCAGTCATGGCCGTATAAGCCGGAACTGTGGTCGCAACCGCCTTCCAGAGAGCTTCTTCGCCGGCGCTGACGAAGGGCACGTACTCCGCAAGATCCTTGGCGACGTCGGACAGACTTGCGCGCAGGCGCGTCAGGGACTGTGGTCGGCGTTCTGGATTGGACACGAGGTAAGCGAGCTGCCGGCTGCGAAGGGCCTCGAAATCGGCGCCGAGTCGCCCGAGAATGCGAACCGATGGTAGCGTATTGCCACCAAGGCTGTCGGTGGCGACGCTCAACTGCTGTAGCTTCGCATAGCAGAAGGCACCGAGCCCAGCTGACAACACGAACAGCAGGGATAGCGCCCCGATGAGACGGGCCCGGATGGTGAGGTTTGACAACAAGACCAGCTCCCTTACCGCTGCTGTCTGATCTCAAGTAACGATTAAGATTATGCTTATGACGATCGTTATATCCGCTTCGCCGGCGGTCTACTCGACCAGGAAAGATAATTACAGACGCCGCCGGTCTGCCATTGTTCGCCGAAGCCGGCACTAATGGCACACGCTGGCCGAGATCCCCCTTCCGCGGTCGGCGGCGCTGTTTCAAGGCTTGCAAGACGGGCGGAAGGGCATTCGTGCCACGTTGGGACGGCCTATCGCCCCACCGTGCATTCGGCCTCGACTGACGTCGGTCTGGTGCCGCTGAACTCTTTGTGAAGATGGCAGCAGGCGGATACAATAACCGCATCATGAAGCGGTCCCGCCACGTCACCCTCGTCCTCCTCGGCACAACGGCGCTCGCCGGATGCCAGGATGACCGGTCCGCGCCGCCCCAACCGACGCCGCAGCAGTTCGCCGAGAGTCTCGCGCTCCCAGTACCGAAGCCTCGGTGCGACCGGCCGGAGGACTTCCCGCGGCCGGAGTGCCACGACCCGCAGGCGCCGGTCGCCGCGGCCAGCACCGGACACGCTTCGTCCTCGGGCGGGCATGGTGGCGGTGGGATCTTCTGGTTCTTCCACGGTGGCGGCTCGTCCTACGGGCCATCGACGCCGGCAGCCCATGCCTACGCCTCAGCCGGTCCCGCGGTCCGCGCGGCTGCACCTGCCGGCACCACCTCGTTCGGCGGCTTCGGCTCGATCGGACGGGCCATGGCGAGGTTCGGCGGAGGTTCGTGATGCGGCGCCACAGCTTCACGCCCCGGCCGGGTTGGCGCGCACTCGCCGACGAGAGCGGCTTCGATTTTCACACCGATGAGGACGGACACGCGGTCTGGTCCGAGTCGGCCGCCTACAGCTTCACCATCGCGCAGATCGAGGAGGACCTAGAGGCGCCCACCGCCGCGCTGCACCGGCTCTGCCTCGATCTGGCTGGCGAGATCTCCGAAAGCCCGGCGCTGATGGCCCGCCTCGGCATCCCGGACTGGGCGCAATCTCTGGTGACGCGCAGCTTCCGCGCCCGCGACCCGTACCTCTACGGACGGTTCGACCTGGCCTACGACGGCGCCGGCCCGGCAAAGATGCTGGAGTACAACGCCGACACGCCGACTGCCCTGTTCGAGGCCGCGGTGTTCCAGTGGCGGTGGCTGGAAGACCTCAGCGCGAGCGGCGCGCTGCCGGCGGACGCCGACCAGTTCAACTCGGTCCATGAGCGCCTGGTGGCCCAGCTCGGCCGGATCCGAAGCCGAGTCGGCGATGCGCTGCACCTGACCTGCATGACCGAGTTCCCGGAGGACCGCGGCACGGTCGGGTACCTCGCGGACTGCGCCGCTCAAGCTGGCCTGCAGGTGCGCCTGATCGACATGTCGGACATCGGCCTGCATCTAGAGGGCGATCGCACGTCTTTCATCGACCGAAGCGGCGCGCCGGTCCATCTCCTGTTCAAGCTTTACCCGTGGGAGTGGTTGTTAAGGGACGGCTTCGGCCCCGCGATCGCCGCCACCTCCACCACCTTCGTCGAGCCGGCCTGGAAAATGGTGCTGAGCAACAAGGGCATCCTGCCGTTGCTCTGGGAGCGCCACCCGGACCATCCGAACCTGCTGCCGGCCTACTTCGAGGACGACTCGCGCAAGTTCGAGCTCGATAAGAGCTTCGCCCGCAAGCTTCTGCTCGGCCGCGAGGGGGCCAACGTGACGATCGTCACGGACGGCCAAGTCGCTGCGACGGAGGACGGGCCGTATGCTGAGAGCGGCTACGTGCGTCAGGCTTTGGCGCCGATCCCCGAATTCGACGGCCGGCGCGTCGTGATCGGCTCCTGGGTGGTCGGCGACGAGCCGGCCGGGATCATTCTGCGCGAGAGTGCCGGGCCGATCTCCAACGACACTTCGCAGCTCGTGCCGCATTTCATCCAGTCAGGAAGGGTGGCAGACGTATGAAAACCCCTATCGAACGAAGGAAGGACGGAGGAGGCGCTCGGGAATGCCGATCTACACGGGAGGGCGCGTCACACGGATGATGCTCCGCGAGCAGCGAGATCGGCTCTACGTGTTCGCGGACAATCTTGAGCGGCGTGGCGTCCGCGGCCAGCCAGACGAGATGCGCGGTGAGCCGAACGCCATCGGCATCCCGACGAGGCGATCTCCCAGTCAGCTCGTCGACGCTTTCTTCAGCGACAATGATCTCGACGCCTATTACATCGAGAGCCGGGCCGCGTTTCAGCGCCTGGTTGGCCGCCTCCGCAAGGGGGGCATCGTGGTTCTGCCCGTCGATGGGCTTGGGACCGGGTCGGACCGTCTCAAGGACAAGGCGCCCCTGATCTGGCAGCAGCTGCAATACGACCTCGCCCGGTTGCATGCGGCTGCCGAGGAGGCCGCTGCGTCTGTCCCGCCAATTTTGGTCGGCGAAGACGAACCGATTAGACCGTAGCCGGCAGGTGAACAGCGATCTCGCCCGGTATTTGGATGAGAGCGTCGAGAGGATGCAGTAGGGCTTGGCGGTGGATCAGGCCAAAATCGGCTGCCTCCGCAATGTCGGCCGGGGGCGCCATTCCGTCACAAGCGTGTCCGCGATGCAGCCGATCTGATCGTCCTTCCGCCACGCGGCACGACAGACCAGCGTCTCCCCGGTACCATCGACAGTAAGAATGAATGCGTCGGGCACGTCGTCTGTGCTCGGCAGCGTGACCTTGATGCCGCTCGACGAGCGATCGGACACGATGCATGGCACGGTCCTATGCTCGTCGATCAGGATCCTGCCGGTGATGTCCGACAGATATGAGCGGGGCTCTGCTCGGCGCTCGATCATTAATAGGGCTCAATATTGTCCGAGAACAGTAAGCCCGATGCGCGTGGAGAACATGTCGCTTAAAACGCTCAAATTGTCCGCATTGCTTTGAAAGGGGCGTCAGAGGTTGGCTGCCCCCGCTGTTCCGCCATCAACCAGATCTTCGTGGTCGCCAAATCTGTCGAGCGAGAAGCGTCTTCTGGTGGACACAAGGCTCGGGCATGGCGCCAAAGCCACGATCTGTATTCCTGGAACATGCTAGGAACGACGAGCGGCGATGTGGGCCGCGCCCCCGCGTTCAATGCTGCCCCGCCAGGAAGGTCCGCCACTCCCCGTAGGCCTCGGTCACACGCCCTCCTGGACGAGCGGCGACGTGCTGCTATGGCTCAAGCGAGCGTTCAAGACCAACCCGAAGACGCGCAGTGCGGCTGAGATCCGGCCGCTTAATTGGTTGAACGAGTATCTCGACATCGCCGATCCGGACTGGACCAGAAAGCGAGACGTACTACTCGCCTGGGCACGATGCCGAGCGGAACGGGAGAGCTTTCAGGAGCTCATCCGCGAGATGGGCTGGAAATCGGCTACGACTTATCGCTTGCGCGATGAGGCCGCGGCGCAGATTGCATCCAGAATTAATGCGACTATCGTCGGGCTGCACGGTCATGCTGGCTGACGAGCGCTGGCATTCACCAAGCTGATCTTGCGCCATTGAACACGGTTGGTTTCGCGCCGTGATCGAGACCGTGTATAGTGTGAGTAACCACAGTTAAGTAAGAGCTGGCCGCATGGGCGAAGGGAGTGATGATGACAAGGTGCGTATGCACGCCCAACTTGAGCGGATCGCCGACCTACTCGATCGGCCGACAGCCGATTTCTTCGGCGCAACAAGTGCTCAAGCCGTAGCCCGCGACACGACCGAACTTCTAGCGATCTTGCATGCTATGGTCGATCCCGCAGATCGAGCCGAACTGTTTAGATACGCCCATTCGATCCTCGCCAGGCGCCGAGGCCGTCCGCAGTAGATGTGAAGAGCGGCGCGCGACGCAGTGCGTCAGGCGTCGCTTTCTCTCGATCGGATTGATCGAGCCAAGGCGATCGCAGCCTGGTACGCCGCCAGCTCCGCTGCCGCTATAACGGCAGTATCGCCGAGCTTTCGTGCGGCTTCCAAGAGATCAGCGGCGAGTTCAGCGACGCGCATTGCACACTCGCGATCTGGATCCGTTGCATCGGTAGGCTCATTCAGCGATGAGATCATGATCACGCGCCCGCAACAGGGCCGCGAACATTAGGACGAACGCTTGCCCGCTCAGCCGGCGAAACCCGCTTGGAAGAGGGGCGGGAGGGTGGTCGAGAAGCTGATTGGTCCAAGATACCAGGTTCGTGCCAGCGTCCCTCAGGTCGCAGTATAACGAATGGATCTGTAGCCATCGAGATGGCGTCGGGATGTTCGTCAAGGTCAACGATCATCTCAACATAGTCAAAATCTGAGAACGTGAATTCCCGAGCCTTATCGGCCACGCGGGCACCGAGCACCTGTTTCCAAAATTCTACATAGCGCTTCTGCACATGCCCATAGATCGTCCGGTAGCCCTTCATTCGGCAAAATTCCCGGGCTGCTCGAATAATGACGAATGCGATCTCTGATCGACGATGTTCACGCCGCACAGCGACACGTTCGAGCTTCGCGAAGCCCGCAAAGAGGCGGATGCGGATCGTTGCGGCCGGCTCATCGTCAATGTAGCCAATCAGATGCGTAGCTGAAAGATCGTTTCCATCGAACTCCTCTGCATACGGGCAAATCTGCTCGCCGACGAAAACGGAGCTTCGAATGGATATTACTTTATTGTAATCCTCTAAATTGCGAACGACACCGACTGCGTACTTCGATGTAGGACTCGGATAACTATCATAGATGGGCCGCTCGACCGCCTGGGCGGTCCGCCTAAATACATAGAGTGTAGCGTTGCTTACGACGGCAGTCGTATCGACCGGCTCGAAGCCAAGCTGGGGCATCAAGTTTTGCCCGGCGAACGTGGCCAATCGTGAGTACAGATCTGCGTCCCGGCGCAAAGGAGCGCAGACCTGCTCGAAGGCCAGACCGATCCCCCCAGCCATCTGGCCTGGCGCATATATCGCGGCAAAGTAGATCGCGGCCGCCTTCTCGTGCTGGCCGACAAGGTGTTCCTCGTTTGGATCGCGGGCATCAAAAGAACCGTCGAGTAGAGCGAGATGTCCCGCCAGCGAGAGCGGCAGGACAGCAAAGAACCCTTGCGCGATCGGATTAGCCCAATCGAACGTTTTCTTCAGAGCGATCGCACGTATGACATCAGGATTGGCGGACATCATGCGGCGAAGTGCATCCACGGAAGAAGATGGGCCAACTTCAGCTTTCCACAATTCCAGAAGTCTCTCAATTTCAGTCATACTTGGCGAGAAAATCACGACGCGACGCGCTGTCCGTGTCACATCCAGATTATGCAAACTGTGCCGACCATAGACCTCGACGGACGGGCTAGCATTAGCGAATATCTTCGTAGGAGGGTGATGAGCGGTCATGGTCTGGAATTCGCCTGTACAAATACTACCTGAAGCGGCGCAATGTTTTGCATTGTTTGCGGGGGCTGTATGCGACCAGCGGTGAAACGCGGTGTTCCAGTAAGGGAACGCCTGCCGGGCGAGCGGACTGAAGCGCAACTGGATTGGCAACTGCTCCGCTTGTTTCTGGAGCTTCGTCGCGCAGGCAGTTTCCGCGCAGCTGCCGAACGCCTTGCCCTGTCAACCAACACCGTGCGCCGACGCGTAGAGGAGCTTGAAGCGGTGCTCGGCGTGTCATTGTTCACGCGACATGTGGACGGAGTCCGACCGACACCTGAAAGTGAGCGCATCTTGGACAGCGCGCTGGCGATGGAAGAGGCTGCTTTCTCTGTTCTGAGGGCGCGTGACACGCTTGGAAGCGATGTCTCCGGAGACGTCAGGATTGCTGTGACCGAGGGGCTGGGTTCAGTCTGGCTGACGCCAAGGCTGGCCGAGTTCCAGCAGCAACATCCACAGTTGCGCATCGACATGAACTGCGGCCTAAGCTCAGCAGATGTTCTGCGCATGGAGGCCGACATTGCAATCCAGCTCACGCGCCCAACTGCAGTCGATCTCAAGATAATCCGACTAGGGTATCTGCACTCGATGCCATTTGCATCGCGAAATTATATCGCCAAGTATGGAAGTCCCCAATCCGTTCGCGATCTTGCGGATCATAGGCTAATTTTGCAAGTCGCGGAGCACACTGGTCAGTCGACCCTCTTCCAATCTGCAATCCCGGACATGGATCGTGCGCCCTTCGTGCCCTTCACTTCAAATGCCAGTACCGTACATGGATTGGCCATTGCGAACGGCATGGGCATCGGTTGGCTGCCGACGTACATTCACTCGCTACAGCTCGGGATCATTCCAATCGATTGCGGCGTCAATTTCCAGTTTGACATTTGGCTGACTTATCATCCCGACACGGTCAGGGTTCCGCGGGTACGTCAGATGATTGATTGGCTTCGAGCATGTTTCGACGGCAGACGATATCCTTTCTTTAGGAAAGAATGGATTCACCCGAACGACCTTCCTATACTTGATAAGCATCTTCCTCTTTCGCAATTTTATCGCGGTTACATCCCGTAGTCAGAGCTGACTTGATATGTTTAGCAATTCCAAAAGTTTCACGGCGGTATTCTGCTGTTTGTGTCGAGCCGGCGGAAAGCTATCCAGTTGCCATGCGAGCGAAGCCTCGCAACGCTGAGGCAATCGTTCGCGCCCGATTGGGCCAAAAAATAATGCTTGACCCTGAGAAAACCGGACCCGGATCAATGTGGTGTTGCTGACCGGTGTGGGTTGGCATGAGGATTGGGGACCACCGTGCAAGCATCGACGCAGAGCACCACCCAGAGCGCGCAGAAGCGCCGCAAGATGACGATCGAGGAAGTCCTCCGCTGGACGATCCGGGACGAGCTACCCAAGCGCCGCGACGATCAACCGATCCGGGGGCCGATGCCGCCGGCGATGCACGCGATGTGGCGTGCGGGCGTATTCGGGGGACCGATTGACAACTGGTCGCGGGAACCCGGCATGCCGCTGGCCATGGGTGACCCTCATCCGGACGCGATCACGATCGAGGCGCACCTCCAAGTTCTGGGCGAGACCCTGCAGCTGGCCGCGGCCGGCTCGGCGGCGTGCCCGCTCGACCTCTCTGCCTACCCGATCCAGACCGAGCTGCGCGGGAAGGCGAACCTTGAAGTTCTGATCTCAGCTGCGCTGCACGCCACCCCCGCCTGGCTCATGACCTGCGCGATCCGTGGCAGCCGACCGGACGTTGGTGGCGGCATCGAGGTTGAGGCGGTGAAGTCGGACAACGGCAAGATCACGCTCTGGCGCACCATCACCACGCCCTGCGGCGAGGGCCCGGACGGCAAGCCGTGGTTCGCCAGCCATGACGAGATCGCTACCTCGAAGGGCGACGCCCGCGACACCGGCCTGTTCTGCAAGCTGAAATTCACCCGAACGGGCGCCGAGGTCGTCGAAGAGCAGCTGCGCTATGCGTTCTGGCACGCGGCGCTCGCCTACTTGGTGCCCGCGCTCCAGTTCCTCACCAGCATCGAGGTTCTGCCGCCGAAGTCCAGCGCCGCTCCCTGGATCGAGCCGCAGGAAGAGGACCGCGCCCCGCTGCCGAACCTGCGCCCCCGCCGTCACATCGAACCCACGAACCGCCGGGCCGCAGGACGCAAAGCCCTTCCGCTGCGCGCCTCGCCGGTCCGCAAGATCGACCCCCGCGATTGGAGGCCGGCCAGCGAACGAACAGCTTGACCGGGAGAACGGCTTGCGGTAGTTCGGACCCTGCAGAGTTTTAGAAGGCCCCGGCGGAAACGCGCGGGGCCTTCGTCGTTCCGGGCATGGCCCGAGCGAGATGGTGCGGCGCGCCACGGCGCGTGAAAAAGGCATCGCAGTAAGCCGGCCAGCCAGGACGCCCGAAAGACCCGCAGCCGCCCTCGGGCGGTGGTTGAAGCTGTAGCCCCGGCCCGCACCTCCCCCTTTCGCCCGATCACGACCCGCTTCACCCCTGACAGATCGGCGGTGTGACGTGACGGGCGAACCCTATATGGTCGACGCCATGCCGGATCCGCTGCCGTGACAGAGCGCGAGATAGCCGAGCGCCTTCGGCTGCTATGCGGCCAGGCCGACAGGCTGAAGATGCCGAGCCATCGGCACACGGCCGAGTCGTTCATGGAAGACCGCGACGAGATCCGCGACGGCCTCCGACGCTTCTATCGCGAGCTCACCGGGCACTGGCCCGATCAAGAAGGCGGTGGCCCGCCGCGTCGGGCGCCGGCGCCGGTGCCAGCCGCAGTCCTGCGCCACCGGGAACGTCTCAGGGCTACGGCCAAAACGGCCTGATCGAATAACGGCGGGCCGGGCTCTGCTGAGGGGCGTTGGCGCCCGACCCGCCGGCTACGCCGAGGCTTTTGCACGGCCCGACGCAGCCGCCCGACCTTGCCCATATCGGGTTTCAAATTCGTATCACGGAACCGTGATCGAACCCGCTGTTCGACGCCAACCCCGCTCCGGCGGGGTTTTTCTTTGGAGCGTCCATGTCCGCCTCCCAGCGCGCTGCGCTCCTCGACCTGTGTGCCGCGATCCAGCGCTGCGACTGCGCCCCGGCCGACATCCGCTTCCGCGCGCACAGCCTGCAGTTCCGGCTGGCGTTCGACGCCACGTTCTTCCGCTCGATCTTCGGCTGAGAGCTCGACCCGCATGAACCTCAGCGCCTCCGACCTCGTCGACCAGGCCGTGGAGCAGCTCGCTCCGATGGTGGGCACCTCCGCCTCCAGCCTCCGCGCCGCGGCCGACGCCTTCGACGCCTACGCCGCCAAGGCCCCCTCCGCGATGCACGAGCGGATTGCCGCCGTGGTCGGCGAGGAGTGCCGCAACGCCGCCGACTGCGTGCAGGTGCGCCGGGCCTTCCTGCAGGGCTTCAGGTCGTGAACATTCTGGCGCGCATCGCCCTGCTGGTCGGTCTGCGCCGCGCCGAGCCGGTCAAGATCCGTTCCTGGCGCGATCCCGCGCCGGCGCTCTGCATCGGTCGGCCGGTCCACGCCGGCCGGGCTCTGTCTGTCGGTGAGGCCCCCTGACATGGACGGCCTGATCCTCGATGTAGCCGCGCCCGAGCGCATCGCGCCCTTCGTGCCGCCGGTCTGCCTGTCCCCGGTGACCGCGCAGGTGCTGGCGATCGCGCTGATCCTGCTGCTGGGCATCGTCCTGCAGGAAACCTTCTGCGACACCAAGGGACCGCGGCGATGACGATCCGTAGTTTGCTCGCGCTTCTCATCCTGGAGATGGCGCTGGCGACTGCGATCCTGCTCGGCGCCATGGCGACCGGCCGGGCCGAGACGATCGGTTGGCGCATCGAGGTCCAGGCCTGCACCAAGGCCTGCCGGACCATGCTCGGCCGCCAGCGCGCCGAGGGGAAATACACCTGCACCACCCGGGCCGCACGCATCGCCGAGTTCGCCGACCTCACGAAGCTCCTGCCGGCCGGATCGCGGATCACCGCCCGCTGCCTGCCCGTCGAAGGGATGCCCGGCGCATGAACACGGTCTACGCCCTGATCCTGGTCTGCGCCGCCACGACGGCACAGCCCGACTGCACGCGCGAGACCGCGCTCGACGTCATCACCGCCAAGACGCCGTCCGTCTTCGCCTGTCTCATGACCGGTCAGACGAGCGTCGCCCGCGACCAGCTCCTCGGCGATGGCCGCTATTTGAAAACCGTCTGCGGGTCGCGTCCGTAAATTCGAACCGTCGACTCGTATGGCCTTACGAACTCGCCTGTATCGATGTCGATCGCGTGAACCGAAGGGTCTAGTGAGGTGCAACGCGCACTTATTGCCCTTGCTTGGCCGGCGGCGTCTGGGAGGGTTGTGAGGTTGAACCGCTGGATCGAGTGGCGATGGCCTGATCCGTTAGATCTTTGAATTGGATCCCTGTCTGAAAGGCGAAGGGTACCACCGCTGCGATAATCCCCGCGACGCCTACGATGGCGGCGACGATGATGGCGCACACCGTCCAAATGTTGGTCTTGAGCGACCGATTATCGTTGCGAACCTCGCCGAGCGTTTGGATCAACAGGTCGATTTTGCCTTCGAGACCCTTAAGCTTCGTATCACCGCGAGCTTCTGCTGCAGCAATTTTGGCGTCGATCTCTTCTCTTGTCGGACCGGCCATTGGTTGCCCTACCATTGGTTGTGCTGGCGAGACCAGAGGCTGTTCGGCAGCTACCTCATCATCAAGCGGCGCGGCTTGAACGTCCGATCTTTCGCTAAATTCGCCCGCCTCGCTTGAAGGGTCACGGGCGTGCGCAGTCGGCAAGCGTCCCCTTGCTGCCAAAATATCTAGCAAGGCTCGTTCTACGTTGCGTCCAGCTCCCTCACTCATTCGCCATCTCGTTTCTTGTTGTCCTCCTCGCGTAGTCTCTGTAGTTCATACTTTATTATAACCTTGTTCATGAATTTAGTATTACCACACTCAATACATGCAACTGGATAAGTGATTACATCGTAGCCTTCATCATTAAGGAATGCCGGCTTAGATATGTGTGATATGGCGTTCGTTGTTCCTGGCGCCGAGGGGGTAAACCAAGAGCTAGTGTCGCATATCTCACAGTTGTATTTGCGTCTTCTAAGATAAGAGAGAATATCCGCAACAGGTATCTCTGCTTCATTATGCGGATCGTATGGATCGAGTTCATCGCCTTCCGCCATCAGTTCGCCCCCTGGGAGCCCTTGGCGTGATCGGGATCGTCATGGGTACGGATGACGATGCCTCGTTCGACAAGTCGCCGTACGGCCTCCGCACGCGAAGGCAGATCGGGTTGTCCGCGGCGCCACTCGTCGAGCGTCGACAGGAAGGCATCTGACACGCGCATTTGGAAAACGCGGTCATGTTCTCGTTTGGTTTCGGCCATCGTCAACATGTGCTGAATGTACCGCGTGTATTGACACGGCACAAGCCTCGTGTAATGACATGACGGACCAGAGATGAGGCGGCTACCTCGCTCTCCGATCCTCCCCACAGCCCGCACGGAGATGCAGGTCATGGATGTCATCACACATAGCGCGTTTGCGCTCCGTTTGCATGAGCGCAAATCCAAGCCAGTTGGACCCGCCACCGCGGCGATCCGAACGGTGCGCGGAGAGGAAACACCGAACAACCGAAGCGAAAGCTACATGCTGCTTGTAGCTGTGATGCGCGTCGGAGCCGTCCGATGAGCGGCGGCATATCTCGTCGGAGCATGCTCGTCGGCCTCACGACATCCACCGTTCCGACGCTGCCGGTACTCGCCGGCGACACGCATCCAGACGCAGAACTACTCGACCTCTGGCGACGTCGCGGCCTCGCGGAAGCGGCGGCGAAGGCTGCGGGCAGGCGACACGACGACTTGTCGGACGCGACGAAGTTGCCCCTGCCGCCCGAGGCGGTGTTTGTTCAGGCTGGCGACGAGGGCTTTGGCTTCCTGGGGCTGGCGACAGCGCACGGATCCGGTCGGCTTTGGTATTCTGTCCAAGCGCCGGGCGCTGGCGGGCGGGCAGGACCACTGCGCCGTCGCCGGACACGGATCGTGGACGAGCCGTTCCCCGAGGGGCACTCGCTGCATGGCACGGACAGCACAATCGGCCGGCGCGTGGCATGGCCGGAGGCGCAGGCCAGGGCCGATGCAATCGTGGCGGCCTGGGACGGCTGGAAGGCTGAACTAGAACGGATCTACGCGGCGAGTGGCCTCCATGCTGCCGAGGCCGAATGGGAAGCTCTGGACGATGCCCAGAACGAACTCGATGGCGCGATCCGCGACGCTACGGCGCGCACGCTCGACGGCCTCAGGATCAAGGCGCAACTCGCGCAGATTGATCTGGATGAGGAGACGCGGCCCGACCCCGGGCTGATCGCCGGGCTGGTACGCGACATCATGGCGATGCAGGCTCAGGCCTGATGCGCCTGCGCCCTTATCAGATCGACCTCGTGGCAAGGATTGGCGCGGCGCTCTCCGAGCATCGCTCGGTCCTGCTCCAGCTCCCGACCGGTGGAGGCAAGACGCACATCGCGGCCCATGTTGCGGGCGTGTCGGCCGCGGTCGGCGAGCGGGTGTGGATCGTCGCGCATCGGCGAGAGATCGTCGGTCAGACGAGCCGATCCATGGCCGAGCTCGGCGTGCCGCACGGCGTCGTCGGCGCCGGTCGTCCGTTCGAGCCCGACCGACCTGTGCAGGTGTGCGCGATCGGCAGCCTCACGCGGCGGGCCGACGCGCTGCCGTCGCCCGACCTGATGATTTGGGATGAGGCGCACCACGTGGCGGCCAAGTCTTGGGCAGCCCTGCGGGCGCGCTTCCCGGCGTTGCGTCACCTGGGTCTCACGGCGACGCCCGAGCGCCTGGACGGCAAGGGGCTCGGTGAGTTCTTCGCGGAGCTGATCACCGCTTCTTCAAGCACCACAATGCGCTGCGGGAGGCCGAGACCGAAGGGGTTCGAGGCGTCCTCGCTCACCCTTTCACCGGATGCGCCAGCAGGATCGCGGTGCGGACCATGTTGCGCTTGTAGGCGTCACGGTCGGTGAGCAGCGCGTCCTGGGAAGCTTTGTGGCTCGCGATCGCCGCGACCAGGTCCAGCGTCCAGCCCTTGGCCAGAGGGTAAGCCTCGGTCGCCAGGTCGGCCAACACCGCATCGACCGCGGCGGTGATCTCGTCGTCGCTCACGTCCGATATGCGACGCAGATCGCTGACGCTGGGGGTCTCTTTGGCCATGGCGATCAGCTATCGCAGCCACCTCTCGTCGTCCATGACGCGTAGTCCAGGATCGTCAGACTCTGGCGCACCGCCGAGGAGATTTTTGAAGACCAAAAGTCTGACGGCCCTTTGACGGATCTGCATTTCCGCCCCGCCTGTCACGCCGGAGGTCGCGGGTTCGAGTCCCGTCGCCCGCGCCACTTCCATAAGTCTCTTAAAATCAGAATTTAGGTTTGCCCTTCGCTCGCGTCGGAGGCGTCCTATCGAGTACGCGTTGTTAGGGCGTTTTGGGGCCTGACACGGAGAACTTCGATGATGCGTTGCGCCGTGCGGGCAGCGGGATGACGGTAAGGAGGCGACCGTAAAGGTCCTCTTCGATGAGTCAGACGGAGCGAATCCAGGGTTCCCGGCCATCGACACCCTTAATTGGGCCTTCGCAGACGATGCGCCTGGACCCAACCGCGTCGAAAATCATTTGCGTGTCCGGTGCGGACACGTAATGGCTTACCAAGGCATCTGCCAGAATGTTCGGCTGATCCGCTGAAAATCCGAAGCGAAGCAAAAACTTTGCCTTCGAGCCCCCTTCGGGTGCGTAGGATTCAGCAAGTAACCGACGATCTTCTCGCCCTGGATGCGCAACCCCAGGAGTGCCGGCAGGCCCGCGCGACTCACGGCGTGTGGCGACCAGTGCGTCTCAGATTGACTGGTAGCACTGTCGCGAGGGCACCCGCCGGCTCCGGAAATTCGACGAAAAAGGCTTCGCCGCCCTTCCAGACCCCGACGATGGTCCCTTCGGTGCCGGCCGGGATCGTATCGCCGTCATCGGTCACGACTGGTGCCAGCGCGACCACGTCGTCGAGATCCCGAAGCGTGGCCCCGGGATCCTCCTTCCGCAGCAGGTATGAGAAGTCGACCGACATCTCTTGAGATTGGCGCCTGCGATGAACGTGCGCAAGTCGATGACCTCCGCACAGCGGACCGAAGCCTCAGGCCGAGGGCCAGTCGCCCACGCCCCGCCCCCGGCGGCGCGCGTCCCGCCGCCCCACCAGCAACGCGATGGCGTCGTGCCGCCCCGGCACGCCCGCGTCGGCGACGTCCTGCGGGGTCAGGCCAATATCCTTCAGCTCCCGCGCCGACAGGGTCGAGAGCCGGTGCAGGACGCGCCGGTTCATCGCCACGCGCGACAGTCCCGTCCGCACCTCCGCGGCGGCTTCGGCGATCGCCTGGATGGACCGGGCGAGCCAGGACGGCCGACCTGCGGCATGGGCGGTCTCGGTGAGGCACTGGTCCATGATTCGATCCTCCGTCTGTTCGGAACCCGGCGATCTTGACCACACGGGACTGGCGGCGACAGGAACAGTTCAGTACGATTTGGATGAATTGTCCGGTCGGAAAGGCAGTACGGATGCAGGTCGCCACCAAGCTCGCCGGGACGCGCGTGGAGACCGTGGCCGGCGAGATCCGCGAGCGGATCGCGGCGCGCCATCTCGTGCCTGGGGTCCGGATCCCGTCGGTGCGGGCCTTCGCGGAATCCATGGGCGTGTCGAAATCGACCGTCGTGGAGGCCTATGACCGGCTGGCCGCCGAGGGCACCCTGGTGGCGCGGCCGGGCTCGGGCTTCTACGTCGCCGGCAAAACCCGCCCGCTTTCGCTGCAGGCGATGGGGCCCCGGCTCGACCGGATCGTCGATCCCCTGTGGATCACCCGCCAGGCCCAGCAGGCCGGTGCGGACCAGCTCAAGCCCGGGGCCGGCTGGCTGCCGGATTCCTGGATGCCGCACGAGGCGCTCCGGCGGGGCCTGCGCCGGGTGGCGCGGGCGGACCTCGCCGAGATGACCAATTACGACCGCCCGCTCGGCTACGAGCCCCTGCGGATCCAGATCGCCCGCAAGATCGCCGAGAAGGGCGTGGGCGCCGAGCCGGACCAGATCGTGCTGGTCGAATCGGCCACGCAGGCGCTGGATCTGGTCTGCCGGTTCCTGCTCCAGCCCGGCGACACCGTGCTGGTGGACGATCCCTGCTACTTCAACTTCCTGGCGCTGCTGCGGGCGCACCGGGTCTCGGTGGTCGGCGTGCCGCTGACCCCGGAGGGGCCGGACCTGCGGGCCCTCGGGACCCTGCTCGAACGGCACCGGCCGCGCTTCTACCTGACCAACGCGGCGCTCCAGAACCCGACCGGCGCGAGCCTCGCCCCGGCCATCGCCCATAGGCTGCTGAAGCTGTGCGAGGCGCACGACACCCTGATCGTCGAGGACGAGATCTTTGGCGACCTCGAACCGGAGCCGGCCCCGCGCCTCGCCGGGTTCGACGGGCTGGAGCGGGTGATCCAGATCGGCAGCTTCTCAAAAACCCTGTCGGCGGCGGCGCGCTGCGGCTGGATCGCGCTCCGGGCCGACTGGGTCGAGCCCCTGGTCGACCTGAAGCTCGCGCTCAGCCTCGGCAATGGCCACGTCACCGCGGCGCTCGTGCACAGCCTGATCACCGAGGGCTGCTATCGCCGGCACCTCGCCGAGACCAAGCGGCGGCTCGCCGGCGCCATGGTCCAGGCCTCGGCCGAGCTCGGCGCCTGCGGCCTGGAGCCGTGGGCGCAGCCCCGGGGCGGCTTCTTCCTGTGGATGCGCCTGCCGGACGGGCGCGATGGCGCCGAGGTGGCGCGCCGGGCGCTGGCGCAGGGCATGGTCCTGGCGCCGGGCACCGCCTTCAGCCTCTCCGACGGCTGGAACGGCTACATGCGCTTCAACGTCGCCCACTGCATCGACCCGCGCATCCGGCCGATCTTGAGGGCGGCTTTGGCCTGACCGATCACGCCGGCAGCAGCAGCTCCGCCTTCAGGCCTCCGAGATCCGAGCGCCCGAGGGTGAGGCCGCCGCCGTAGAGCTCGGCGAGTTCGAGGGTGATTGGCAGCCCGAAGCCATGGCCCGGCACGCCCTCGTCGAGGCGGCGCCCGCGGGCCATGACCGCTTCGGCGGCCGCGCCGTCGAGGCCCGGCCCGTCATCCTCGACCCGCACCCCGATTCCGCCGGCCTGGCTGGCGGCCGCGACTCGGACCCGGGTGCGGCACCAGCGGCAGGCATTGTCCACGAGGTTGCCGAGCATCTCATCGAGATCCTGGCCCTCGCAGGGCACCGACAGGTCATCCGGCACGGCGAGCTCGATCGCCACGCCCTTCTCGGCATAAAGGCGCACCAGGGCGTCGCGCAGGTCCGAGACCCGGGGGGCCAGGGGTGTCCGCCCCCGGGCCGAGCCGGCGAGCGCCGCCGCCCGGGCCCGGCGCAGGTGGTGGCGGACCCGCCGGTCCATGTCGTCGACCTGGAGGCGCAGCGCCCCGCCGGGATCGCGGGCGGGGTCGGCCAGGGCCATCGACAGGGTCGCCAGCGGCGTCTTGAGAGCGTGGGCGAGGTTGGCGACGTGGCCGCGGGCGCGCTCCAGGTTCTGCGCGTTCTGGTCGAGCAGCGCGTTGAGTTCGGTGACCAGCGGCTTGATCTCGGCGGGCTGCTCCTCCGGCACCCGCTCCCGGCGCCCGGCGCGCACGGCGGCGAGGTCGGCCCGCAGGCGTCGCAAAGGCGCCAGGCCGAGGCGGACCTGCAGCGCCAGACCGGCGATCAGGCAGAGGCCGAGGATCCCGAGGGCCAGGGCGAGGCTGGTCAGAGCCTCGCGCAACGGCCCGTAGAGGGCACCCCGGGGAGCCCCCGCGACGATGGTAGCGGGGGGCGTGCCCGGCACGGTGAGCACGCGCAGGATCAGCCGCTCCCCCCGCGGCCCGGTTCCGTCCGCGGGGTGCGGGTGGTCGGGCTCGTCGTCGGGGCCCGGCTCGGTGACGGTGATGTGGCCGCCCCGCAGGGAGCCCGAGCCGAAGGTCTCGGACCCCCGGCGCACCTCCCAGGCCCAGCCGGGGCCGTCCCGGTCGAAGGGCGGTGCGTCGCGATTCTGAGAGAGCAGCCCCGCCTCCAGCCCGGCCCGGAGGGCGACGATCTGGGCGTCGAGATGCCCCTCGATCTGCCCGCGGACGAATCGGTGCAGGATCACCCCGATGGCGAGGCCGGCCACCACCAGGGCGGCCAGCACCAGCACCACGGCGGCGGCCAGCAGGCGGGTCCGCAGGGAGCGGTGCGGCGGCGGTCCTTTCTTCGGCGGCGGCATCAGGCCGGGTCCGCGTGCAGGCGGTAGCCGTGGCCGCGCACGCTCTCGATCCGGGCCGGGGCGATCTTCCGGCGCAGGCGGGTGATGATCACCTCGACGGAGTTCGAATCGACATCCGCGTCGCCCTCGTAGACCCGCTCGATCAGGTGCGGGCGCGGCACCACCGCGTCGCGGTTGAGCATCAGGCAGGACAGGACCCGCCATTCGAGGCCCGTGAGCTTGAGCGGCAGGCCCTCGTGCTCGAAGGCGCCGAGTCCCGTGTCGAAGCTCAGGGGCCCGCAGGCGATCCGGCTGGCCCCGCCGCCCTGCGACCGGCGCACCAGGGCGCGCAGGCGGATCACCAGTTCCTCCACTCGCACCGGCTTGACCAGGTAATCGTCCGCCCCCGCCTTGAAGGCCGCGACCTTGTCGCTCCAGCCGTCCCGGGCGGTGAGCACCAGCACCGGCAGGGTCCGCCCGGCGGCCCGCCAGGCCCGCAGCACCGAGACGCCGTCGCCCTTGGGCAGGCCGAGATCGAGCACCACCGCGTCGTAGCCCTCGGTCTCGCCGAGATGCTGGGCGTCCTCACCGGTGGCGGCCCGGTCGAGGACGAAATTTTCCGCCCGCAGGACCTTGGCTAGGGCGTCGGCGAGCGCCGCGTCGTCCTCCACCAGCAGGATTTTCAAGCGTTCGCCCTCCCCGTGCCTCGGCCGCCGGACATCACAACGCTGCGGGAAGTTAGGGCCGTCTTCTGACGCTGCCCATCAATCCGGCCTCCCGGATCGGCCGGCGCCGCCAAGTCCTTGATCGCCCGCGCGTCTCGGCCATAGGCGGGCGGGTTTAACCGGGGCTGAACCGGGCGGTTCAGACCGGATTGGCGGGGGCGCCTTACGAAGGAGCCACGGACCGATCGGGTCCCGAACCTTCAAAGGACGACACCGATGAGCGACGACAACACCATCGACGGCACCGCCCGCGAGATCCGCGAGCCGGCCCCCGCCAAGACAATCAAAAAGATCCCGGCGCGGAGCTGGGTGGTGGCCGCGATCGCCGCGCCCCTGGCGCTCGGCGCCGCCGGTCTGTCCCTGGCACAGGGCAATGCGTTCCAGCCGACGCCGGTGGATCCGGTGGCGATCCAGGCGCTCGCCCCGTCGAGCGCCACCGCCATCAAGGGCGAGGTCGCCGAGATTTTTGGCAACAAGTTCGTGGTCCAGGACCCCACCGGCCGGGCGCTGGTCGAGACCGGTCCCGCCGGCGAGGGCGGCAACCTCGTCGCCAAGGGCGAGGCCGTGACCGTGCAGGGCCGCTTCGAGACCGGGTTCCTGCATGCCAGCGTCCTGACCCATGGTGACGGCCGCAAGGTGGTGATCGGCCCGGCCGGCGGGCCGCCGACCGGCAGCCTCGACTGGGCCAAGGACAAGCTCGGTCTCGGGCCCACCCCGGACGTGCCGGCGCTGACCGCCGCCGTCCAGGCCGCCGGCTACGGCGACGTGCGGGTGACCGGCCGCGGCCCGCGCCACCTCGAGGTGGCAGCCAAGGACCGCGACGGGCGCGAGCATCAGCTCCATGTCGGCTTCGACGGCCAAGTCCGCGAGCTGCCGGTCCCGGGCGCCCGGCTCTGACGGCTTGATGCAACTGTTTCGGCCCTGCCGCGTCCTCCTGTCACTCACCCGGACAGGAGGCGCGCCTTGGAACCGATGAAGCCGATGGAACCCATGAAGCCCATGGAACCGATGAAGCCGATGAAGGGTATGGAGCCCTTCTGGCCCAAGGACTTGGGCGACCCCTCGACCAGCGGCTCCCAGAACGGGATGAAATATGCGTTCTTCCCGGACAAGCACCGGCTCCTGATCGAGCGCGACGGCCAGGTCTCGACCTACGACAGCGGCGACCACCGGATCGGCGGCGTCTCGCAGTCGGACGGCAGCACGAAGTCGCTGACCTTCTCCAGCCAGAACGGCGACGTGGACCTGGGCTCGCTGAAGAAGCTCGACTGACGATCGGGCTGGGCGCCCGCTCTCTCACCCACCCCCCTCATCCTGAGGTGACCGGCGATCGAAGATCGCTGGGCTTCGAAGGAGGGCTCCAGGGATCGCGCGGCCGGCTGGAGGGCTCCTTCGAGCCCTCCGCTTCGCTCCGTCGCCTCAGGATGAGGGGGTGGGTGGGAGGCCGGTGTTCCCGAAGCACCGGAGCGGATCCGCACCGCCCCTCCTGCCTCCAACCACCTTCCCCTCCGGCGCCGAGCCCTCTAAGCCCGGCCCGGCCATGCGAGCCCTCCCGCCGATCCGTCCCGAACCATGCGCGCGCTGATCGACCTCGTGCGCATTATGCGCGCACGCGACCGGCGGCGGCTCGCGCTGATCGCGCTGGGCCTCGCGGTCGCGGCCTTGCTTGAGGTGGTCGGCGTCGCCTCGGTGATCCCGTTCCTGACCCTGGTCGGCGACCCCTCGGCGGCGACCCGGGTGCCGTATCTGGCCCAGGCTCGCGAAGCCCTCGGCCTCGCCGACGAGCGCAGTTTCTTGCTGGTCACCGGCGGGGCGGCGCTCTTGGCGATCCTGACCACGGCGGTGGTCAATGCCGGGCTGACCTACGCGCAGCTCCTGTTCACGCATCTGGCCGGCTACGGCTTCAGCCGGCGGCTGCTGTTCCGCTATCTCGACCGCGAGCGGCTGTTCTTCGCCCAGGCCAACAGCGCCGAGCTCGCCAAGAACGTCCTATCCGAGACTGACCGGCTTGTGGTTGGCGTGCTGACCCCGGCCACCGTCCTGGCCTCCCGGGCGACCTCCGCGCTCGCGGTGATCGCCTTCCTGCTGGCCTACGCGCCGCAACTCGCCCTGATCCTCGGGGGTGGGTTCGGCGGCCTCTATGTCGGGATCTACCTGATCATGCGGGCCCGGCTCGCCCGGCTCGGCGGCCGCTCGGTGACCGACAACGAGGCCCGGTTCCGGATCGTGCAGGAGACCTTCGGCGCACTCACCGAACTGAAGCTCTACGGTCGGGCCGAGGCTTTTGCCGGCCGGTTCGACGCCCCGGCGCGCGCCTACGCGGTCGCGACCGCGGCGAGCCTGCTCACCGGCCAGATGCCCCGCTTCGTGATCGAGGCCCTGGCCTTCGGCGGGGTGATCGTGGTGGTGCTGTTCGCCCTGGCCCAGGGGCTGGATGTGGCCGGGATCCTGCCGCTGCTCGGCCTGTTCGCCTTCGCGGGCTACCGGATGCTGCCGGCCTTCCAGAACATTTTTACCTCGGTCTCGCTGATGCGCTTCTACCGGCCGGTGGTGCAGGTGATCGTCGACGAGCTCGCCGACGAGCGCAAACCCGTGGCCCGCACGTCCGAGCGTCTCCCCTTCGCGCAAGAAATCCGGCTGGAGGGGATCGGCTTCGATTACGGCGCCGGCCGGCCGGCGCTGGCCGGCATCGACCTGACGATCCCGGTCAACACCACGGTGGGGCTCGCCGGCCGCACCGGCTCGGGCAAGTCGACCCTGGCAGGCCTGCTGCTGGGGGTACTCACCCAGGGCACCGGCCGGATCACCGTGGACGGGCAGGTGCTCGACGCAAGCACCCTCCCCGCCTGGCAGAACCGCATCGGCTACGTCCCGCAGGATGTCTTTCTGGTGGACGGCACCGTGGCCGAGAACATCGCGCTCGGCCTCGACACGCCGGACCTCGCGGCCGTCGAGCGCGCGGCCCGGCTCGCGGGCGCCCACGATTTCGTGGCCGCCCTGCCCCGGGGCTACGGCGAGCGGGTCGGCGAGCGCGGGGCGCGGCTCTCCGGCGGCCAGCGCCAGCGCATCGGCATCGCCCGGGCGCTCTATCACGACCCGGACGTGATCGTGTTCGACGAGGCGACCTCGGCGCTCGACGATGAGACGCAAGGGGCGGTGATGCGCGCCCTGCGGGCGCTCTCGGGCCGGCGCACCCTGATCCTGATCGCCCACCGCCTGTCTACCCTGGAGAGCGCCGACGCGGTCCATGTGCTGGAGGCGGGCCGGCTCGTCGCCTCCGGGCCGCCGGAGACCATCCTGCCGGAGCTGGGAACGGTGGCGTGAGACGCGACCCTCCCCTTGCGTCCCGGCCCGCGTCCGTTACCTCGGCTGTCCGAGGATCGCCCGGGAGGCCCGCTTGAGCACGCGCATCGACCTGACCGCGCCGGACGGCACCACGGCCACGCTGTCCACCCACGGGGCCGAGCCGGTCTCCTGGCGGGTCGGTGGGACCGAGTATCTATGGAGCGGCGACCCGGCGCATTGGAACCGGCACGCCCCCTGGCTCTTCCCGGTGGTCGGCGCCTCGGCCGGCGGCCAAGTGAAGGTCGGGTCGGAAAGCTACCCGATGGCGCAGCACGGCTTCGCCCGGGACCTGCCCTTTGCGGTGGTGGAGCGCAGCGCCGACGCGGTGATTCTGCGGCTGACCGACGCGCCGGAGACCCGGGCGCATTACCCCTTCGCCTTCCGGCTCGACATTGCCGCCCGGGTGCGTCCGGCCGGCCTCGACCTCGACGTCACCGTGACCAACACCAGCGACGCGCCCCTGCCCTACGCGCTCGGCTTCCACCCGGCCTTCCCGTGGCCCTTCGCGGGCGGCACGCGGGCCAAGGATGGTGGCTACGCGGTCGAATTCGAGCAGGAAGAGCGCCCGTTCGCGCCCCAGGTCGGCCCCGGCGGCCTGCTGCTGCGCGAGGAGCAGCCGATCCCGATCACGGGCCATACGCTGCCCCTCGACCCAAACATCTTCACCGAAGCATTCGTGTTCCGGAACGCGAAGAGCCGCCGGATGCGCTTCACCGGACCCGACAAGGCGATCCGCATGGAGATGGCCGATTTTCCGCATCTCGCCGTCTGGACGAAGCCGACCGCGCCGTTTCTGTCGCTGGAATGCTGGACCGGCTACGCCGACTGGGCGGATTTTTCTGGGCCCCTCGCGGCGCGCGATTCGCAGCGCCTGTTGCCGCCGGGGGCGCAGGCACGTCACGGCGTCCGCCTGACCCTGGAGGGCTAGCGCTTGCGCGTCTGGGTCGCCCGGCCCGAGCCGGGGGCCGCCCGAACCGGTGCGGCCCTGGCGGCGCGCGGGCATTCGGCCCTCGTCGCCCCCGTGCTGGCGGTGCGGCCGACCGGTGCGGCGGTGCCCGAGGGACCCTTCGACGGGCTGCTGCTCACCAGCGCCAACGGGGTGCCGGCGCTGCGGGACACGGCCGTCTTGCGCGGCCTGCCGGTCTTCGCGGTCGGGTCCCGAACCGCCGCGCTCGCTCGCGCGGCCGGCCTCGGGCCGGTCCGGGAGGGGCCGGGCGACGCGGCCGGGCTCGCCGCCCTGGTCGCGGCGGTGCTGCCCACCGGTGCCCGCCTGCTCCACGCCACCGGGACCGCGCGCAAACCCGAGCCTGCAGCGAGCCTGACGGCCGCCGGATTCGCGGTCGTGATCGTCGAGATCTACGCGGCGGCGCCCGTTCTCACCCTGCCCCCTTCCGTGGGCGACGCGCTCGCGGGCGGGGACCTCGATGCCGTGCTGCACTATTCCCGCCGCAGTGCGGCCGTCGCGCTCGCGCTCGCGGACGGATCGGGACACGGCGGAGCTTTCCGCCGCCTGAGGCATTACTGCCTGTCGGCTGATGTCGCGTTCCCCCTGGAAGCCGCCGGGATCCCGGTCCATGTCGTGGCGGCACGACCGCGGGAAACGGACCTGCTCGATGCCCTCGCGCCGCGCCTCGGTGACGGCGCGCGGTGACAGCGGGACAGAGCCGCCGTATCTCGCCCTCGCGCCCGGTGCCGCCGCGGTGCTACGGGGGCGCGGCGACCGCCGAAGAGTTGGAGGACTTGCCCGTGACGCCACCACCCAGCGACGCCGACAAGCCCGGAACCGGCGGTCCGAAGCCGGGCGGCGCCCCGTCCACGCCCGTGCAGCCCGATCCCGGCCGGACCGAGTCCCGGCCCGGCGCGAAGTCGCCCGCACCCACGGTGGGCGGCGCCAGGCCTGCGCAGGCCACTGCGAATCAGCCGGCGACGCCCGGCACGGGATCCCCGTCGGCCAACCCGCCCAAGCCGGCGACCGATCCGGTCTCGGCCGCCAAGCCGGGCACGCCCGGTCCGGCCGACGGTAAGCCCGAAGCCGGCAAACCAGTCGGTCCCACGGATCAGTCCAAGCCTTCCGCCGCTGCGCCGGGCCGCCCTGTTGACGGACAGCCTGCGGCGTCGCAGCCCGGCGCCACGGCGTCGTCCGGTCCCGAAGCCGCCAAGCTGGCTTCGGGAGTTGCCGGGACGAAGCCCGAGCCCGCAAAGGCCGAGCCGGGCAAGCCTGACTTCGGCAAGCCTGACGCCGGCAAGACTGAAGCCGGCAAGACCGAGTCGGCCAAGCCGGATCCCACGAAGCCGGATCCCGCCAAGCCCGGCCAGCCGGGCGCGGGGGCGCAGGCGGGCGGCGGTCCCCGTCCCGGCGCAGCGGCCACGGGTGCCGCGATGACGGCCGGACCGATCCTCGACCTGAAGGCCAAGCGCATTCCCGATCCGCCGGCGCCCGGCCAGGACGCTGCGAAGGACGCATCCAAGGATGGCGCGAAGGACGCCGCCAGGGAAGCGTCGAAGGAACCCCCCAAGGGACCCGCGAAGGGACCGGTCCCGACCTCGACGGCCTTGACGGGCGCGACCCCGCCGGGCGGCCGTGCCCGGGCCGGCTTCGGATCCCTGGCGGCGGCCGGCCTGCTCGGCGGCCTGATCGGCGCGGGCGCGCTGTTCGGTGCCGAGCGCGCCGGCCTCAGCGGCGGTCTGCGACCGAACGCACCCGACTCGACCCTGTCCGGCCAGGTCGCGTCCCTCGACAAGCGCGTGGATGGGCTCGCCCCGCGCGACGCCGTCACCGATCTCGACAAGCGGGTCGCCGCCGCCGAGGCCGCGGCGCGTCAGGCGTTGGAAAAGGCTCCGGCGCCCGGCGCTGCCGCGCCAGACGGGCAGGCCCCCGCGGCGGCCTTAGCCGTGCCGGCCGATCTCGCGGCGCGCCTCGACAGCCTCGATCAGCGAGTGGCCGCGCTTCAAGAGGAGCCCGGGCGGGATCAAGGGAGCGATTCGAAGCTCGGCGTGGCCCAGGCCGCCGATCCCAAGCCGATCGCCGATCTCGACGCCCGGGTGAAGGCGCTCGAGTCCGATCAGCCGAACAAGGGCGAGGTCGCCGAGGCGTCGAAAAAAGTCGCCGCCCTGCAGGGCGAGGTCGAGCAGCGGACAAAGGCCAATGCCGAGGCCGACGCTGCCCTGGGTCAGCGCCTCGACACTCTGCAGCAGGCCCTCGACGCCCGGGTGAAGGCCGCCACCGAGGCGGTTCAGGCGGCCACGCAGGCGAGCCGCACCGCCGCCGAGGCCGGGCAGGCCCAGGCGGCCGAGGCCACGAAGGCGGTCGATCGCCGCCTGCAGGAGCAGGCCGACAAGATCGCCGCTCTGGACAAGGGCCTGGCTCAGCGCGCCGAGGTCTCGACCGTCCAGGCGGCCCTGCGGGTCGTGGTGGCCGATCGCGTCGCCTCGGCGCTGGCGGCCGGCATGCCCTACGCCGAGCCGCTGGCGACCCTGCGCAACCTCGACCCGGGTGCGGAAGCCCAGGCCGCGGCGCTCGCGCCCTTCGCCGAAAAGGGCGCGCCGACCACGGCCCAACTCGCCAACGCGTTTCGGCCGGTCGCCGAGCAGATCGCCGCCAAGCGCCGGTCGCAGCGAGCCAAGAGCGCGGCCGAGACCGGCGATTTCCGCACCAAGCTCCTGAGCATGGCCGACGGACTGGTGCAGGTGCGCAAGGTCGACGCTGCCGCCCCGGCCCCGGAGGAATCCGACGAACCGGAGGCCAAGGTCCAGGCGGCGCTCGACCGCGGCGACCTGCCGGCGGCGTCTGCGGCCTTCGCGGCCCTGCCGGCCGAGGCGCGGGACCAGGCGGGCGATTTCGCCGCCAAGCTCAAGGCCCGGGCCGCCGCCGAGGAGGCCGTGCGGACGCTGCTCGCCGGCGCCTTCAAGGCCTTGCCGACGGATGCGGCCCCCGGTGCCGCGCCGGCGGCTCCGGCCGCCCGATAGTGACGGCGCCAATCCGCGCATCGCGCGGCTGCATCCCCTCCGGCCGGGCGCCTGGGCGCCCCGCCTCTCCCGCACCCAGCGGCGGCCGCCCGGCGGCCGTCGACAGGAGACACTGACCCCATGTGGCGCGCCCTCGCCTTCCTGGCCCTGCTCGCACTCGCCGCCTTCGGGGCGGTCTGGATCGCCGACCGGCCCGGCACCGTCACCGTCGTCTGGAACGGCTACCAGATCGGCACCAGCCTTGCCGTCGCCCTGGTCGGCGTGATCGCAGCCGCGATCGTCCTCGGCCTGCTCTGGGCGATCGTGCGCGGCGTGATCGGCCTGCCGGACGCGCTGGTGCGCGGCTCGGCCGAGCGTCGCCGGGCGAAGGGCTTCTCGGCCCTGTCGCGCGGGATGGTGGCGGTCGGCTCCGGCGATCCCCTCGCGGCCCGGCGCTACGCCGGGGATGCCGAGCGTCTGCTCGGGCCCGAGCCCCTGACCCTGCTGCTGAAGGCCCAGGCGGCCCAGATCTCCGGCGACCGCGCCGCCGCCGAGAGCGCCTTCCAGCGCATGGTCGACGACCCTGAGACCCGGGTGCTCGGCCTGCGCGGCCTGTTCGTGGAGGCGCGCCGCCGCGAGGACGAAACCGCCGCCCGCGCCTACGCGGTCGAGGCGGCCCGCCTCGCCCCGAGCGTCACCTGGGCCAACGAGGCGGTGCTCGAGGCACACTCGGCCGACGGCGACTGGGCCTCGGCCCTGGAGGCCGTCGAGCGGCGCTCCTCGCTCGGGCTCATCGACAAGGCCACCGCCCGGCGCCAGCGGGCCGTGCTGCTGACGGCGATTGCAGGCGAGCGCGAGGCCGGCGAGCCCGAGCTCGCCGCGGAGCGGGTGCTGCAGGCGGTGAAACTCGCCCCCGACCTCGTTCCGGCGGCCTGCATCGCGGGGCGGCTGCTCGCCCGCCGGGGTGACCTGCGCAAGGCCGCCAAGGTCGTCGAGGCGGCGTGGAAGGCCAATCCCCATCCCGACTTGGCCACGGTCTATCTCGGCCTGCGGACCGGCGATTCGGTCCGCGATCGCCTGGCCCGGGCCGAGACGCTGGCCAAGCTGTCCTCCTGGGATCCGGAATCCCGTCTCGCCGTGGCGCAGGCGGGCCTCGATGCGCGCGATTACGGCCGAGCCCGTGAGGCCCTGAAGCCGCTGCTCGCCGACCGGCCGACCGTCCGCTCCAGCCTGATGATGGCGGCGATCGAGGAGGCCGAGCACGGCGCGGCGTCGGGCCAGGCCCGCGAGTGGCTGTCCCGGGCGGCCCGGGCGCCGCGTGATCCGGTCTGGATCGCCGACGGCATCGCCTCTGATACCTGGGCGCCGGTCTCGCCGGTCACGGGACGTCTCGACGCCTTCGCGTGGCGCGAGCCGCCGAACACGTTGGCGCCGTCCGTGCCCGCGGTGGAGCCGGAGGAACCCGAGGCACCGCAGCACGTTCCGGTCCCGGCCGGTCCGAAGCCGCTCGCCCCCCTCCCGACCATCATGCCGACCGGCAACACGCCGCCTGCTCCGGGCGCCGACGCGGTCTCCGCCGGGATGGCTGCCGCCGCGGCGCCGGTCTCCGGGGAGCGTGCGGTGCGGCGGATCGGATGACCGGACGACGGATCCGGCTTTAGCCGAGCAACAAATAGGAGGTGCGGAGATATCAGTCTTGTGTCGAACTTTTCCTTGGCCCGTGCGGTTATGTTGACGGCAGTTGCTGATACTGCGTATTTTGTTGCTGATGCAGCGTTATGCCGACCGAGGATCCGACCATCTGTGCTCCGTTCCACCCCCCTGCCACGCCGATGATCCGGCGGGGCGCGACCAGGGTTTCGACCCGGCCGGTGCAGCCGTGACGGCCGCGATCCAAGACGAGCCCGAGCCGCGCCGGCAGGTTGGCGTCCTGCCGTTCCAGCAAGGGCGCGACGGCGAGGATCGGATTCTCCTGGTGACCTCGCGCGAGAGCCGGCGCTGGGTGATCCCGAAGGGCTGGCCGATGAAGGGCCGCAAGCCGTTCGAGGCGGCGGCGCGCGAAGCCTACGAGGAGGCCGGCCTGCGCGGCGATGTCGGTAAGCGCCCGCTCGGCTACTATGTCTACCAGAAGCGCCTGAAGAACCTCGATGCGGTCCTGTGCCAGGTCAAGGTGTTCCCGCTCAAGGTCCGCAAGCAGCTCAAGACCTTCCCCGAGGTGAACCAGCGCGAGCTGCGCTGGTTCACGCCGGCCGAGGCCGCCGAGGCCGTGTCCGAACCCGGCCTTGCCGCGATCATTCGCGCCACCTGCCGGCAGGTAAAGGCGGCGGACGCGTAACTCACCGTTGCCAAGCCGTCGCTGATCCGTTATTGCCCCCCTCAGCCGGACGGACACGCCCCCGAGCGGGGTCGCCACGGCGCTTGCTGCGGTAGCTCAGTGGTAGAGCACTTCATTGGTAATGAAGAGGTCGACAGTTCAATCCTGTCTCGCAGCACCAGATATCTCGACGCCAGCGTAATCGGATCCGGACTTTCTAACGCTCTTGCGTGAAGTCTCGTGCTGAGCGTTGATCGTGCGCATCGGATCGCGAGAAAGCCGGTCCTCCCGGGTGAGCCTTCCGTCCTGCGCATGACGGCGTGCCGATGCATCCGATGAGGGGATGATGCGGACGTGAATATGACGGCGCTTTTCACGATGCTGGGCATCGTGCTCGGCTGGGCCGTCCTGGCCGGGATCGCGCTGTTTTCCGGCCGGATCGCCAGTTTCGCGTTCCTGGTCCTGACCGTGGTCGCGCTGTTTCTCTACGTTCCCTGGGTCAGGCTCCGCGCCAGCGGGATCGAGGGCTCCAGCCGTCCGGTACGGTTCTGGACGAATGTCGCGATGCTGGCGGTCAGCCTCGCGGCCTGCCTGGCCTTCGGCGTGATGCTGGCCCGGCGCACGGGGTTTTTGTAGCGAGGCCCGCCGCGGCAGCCGCGTGCCCCCTCCCCGAGAAACCCCCGCGCGTTCAGTGCTTCGTCAGGCTGTCGACGGTCTCGTTCTGCCCGAGCGTGTCCGAGAACCGCCCGAGGCGGCTGAGGCTCGGCTCGTTCAGGCCGCCGGCATTGGCGAAGGTGGCCAGCGCGACACCCACCAGGAAGCTGGCTTCCTCCGCGGTGACGGCGCGGCCGCTCAGGGTGCTGGCCGCGCCGCGCACCGCGAGCACGGCCTGCTGGAACGCCGGGTCGCTCTGCAGCTCGGCCAATCGGGTCATGTGGGCTCTCTCTTGGATCGGGGTGGATGCCATGGGACTCGCCGAGGCTTCGAGGCGCCCGCGCAAGGATCTCTCCAGCGGTGCCGCCGCGGCGCCCTGTGTGCGGGCGAAGTCGGCGATCATACTTTGGGGTCGAAGTCCGACAATCGACCACCATAAGCATCAAGCTAGGCGGTTTTCGCATCATGGATCAAGTTTTCCATCCGCTCGCCCCTCGGTCCGGGTGGCAGCGAGAATGACCCGTCGGGGTCATCCCCGTCATGCGCGAGCGCGCGATATCGATGGTGGGCGCCCGGGCATCCGGGCCGCCCCAGCGCCGGCCCGCATCATCCCGGGCGGCGCCTCGCCGCAGCCCGGCTTTCGGGTGACGGCCGGTAAACCCTTCGGCGTAAGGATGGATGCGTTCATTCCGCCGTAGGGTCGTTGTTCCAGCATGTCGTCGCGCCTGTTGACCCACGGAACCGTCCTGCTCGGCCTCCTGCTGGTGCCCTGGCCGGCGCAGGCGCGGACGGGCGTCACGCCCGCGGTGCGCAGCTGGCTGTCCGCGCTGGTCACGCGGATCGACGCGGTCGACCGGACCGACCGGCGCGGGCAGACCCGCGGGGCGGCCGGCACCGTGGTGGTGCACGTCGCGATCGCCCCCGACGGATCGGTGCGGCAGGCAGAGATCGAGAGCAGCTCCGGCTCCCCCGGCCTCGACCAGCGGGCGCTCCGGGCGGTCCGGGGCGCCAGCCCGTTCAAGCCGCCCCCGGCCGAGCTGCTGGCCGAGACCGGTGTAGCCGACCTCAGCGTGCCGGTGGAGTTCGGCCCCTGAGTTGCAGCACCCGCGATGGGGGCATTGCCCAAGCCGTCGCCTTCTCGGCGATCCGGCTTGGCGTAGCTGCAACCTGAAACTTTCTCCTGAACGTCTCCGTTGAGGCCCGCGGCGCAGGTTGCGCCCGGGAGGCTGCGCGTGAAGGACGCATTCGTGAGACTGCGCCGGGTGGATGGCAGGAAGCCGCCCCTCCCGGTGGTCGTGGCGTCGCTGATCGTCTCGATCGGGATCTGGGTGGTGATCTGTCACTCTGCCGGCCGGATCGTCTGGACTTGGTGAGCGGCTTCACCGGTCGGGATGCGGGCCGGCGCTGAGATAGGCCCCCACCAGGAAGCCGGATTGATGCGCCGCCAGATAGGCGAGCAGGACCAGCACCTTCCCGGCGTCGAGCGTGGCGGCGAGGGCCCAGAGCGGCAGGCAGACCAGGGCGATGAGCATCGAGCTCGCCACCACCATCGGGGCCCGGTAGCGCCAGCCTTCCAGAACCCCGAGCGCGAACAAAAGGGCCGCGATAAGCAACAAGCAGGACCCTATTGGATGCAATATTAGGGATTACGCTCCAATTCTATACGAGCTGCAATATTAAGAAACCCAAATTTAGTGATCCGCGGCGGATGTGATGTCCGCCACGCGCCGGCAGGGCCGGGCCGACGGTGTCCCGCCCTGCTGTTCCGACGCCGGATCGGTCACGGCAGCACGAAGCCCGAGACGCCGTAGACCAGGGCCGCCACCAGGGCTGCGGCCGGCATGGTGATCACCCAGGCGACCACGATCCCCTGGGCGACGTTCCAGCGCACCGCCGACACGCGCTTGGCCGCGCCAACGCCGATGATCGCCCCGGTGATCGTGTGGGTTGTCGAGACCGGGATCCCGAACGCGGTGGCGGCGAACAGGGTCACGGCCCCGCCGGTCTCGGCGCAGAAGCCCTGCATGGGCGAGAGCCGGGTGATCTTCGAGCCCATCGTGTGGACGATGCGCCAGCCGCCGAGCAGCGTGCCGAGCGCCATGGCGGTCTGGCAGGAGAGCACCACCCAGAGCGGCACATGGAACGCGCCGCCCCCCTCCCCGTGGGCGTAGAGCAGCACCGCGATGATGCCCATGGTCTTCTGTGCGTCGTTGCCGCCATGGCCGAGGGAGTAGAGCGAGGCCGAGACGAACTGCATCCCCCGGAACAGCCTATCCACGGCGTGGGGTGTCGAGCGCACGAAGATCCACGACACCGCTAGCATCAGCAGCAGCCCGAGGCCGAAGCCCAGGGCGGGCGAGAGCACGATCGCGGCGCTGGTGGCGATCACGCCCGGCCAGACGATCGCGCTCAAGCCCGCCTTGGCGATGCCGGCCCCGAGCAGGCCGCCGATCAGCGCATGCGAGCTCGAGGACGGGATGCCGGCGTACCAGGTGATCAGGTTCCAGCTGATCGCACCGCCGAGCGCGCCCAGGATCACCCGGTCTGTCACCATCGTGACGTCGACGATGCCGGACCCCACCGTGCCGGCGACGTGCAGGCCGAAGATCAGGAACGCCACGAAGTTGAAGAACGCCGCCCAGATGACGGCGTAGCGGGGTGCGAGCACCCGGGTCGACACGATGGTGGCGATCGAATTGGCCGCGTCGTGGAGGCCGTTCAGAAAGTCGAAGACCAGGGCGACGGCGATGAGGACGATCAGGAGCGTCACGCGATCGACTCAGACATGCTCGACCACGATGCTGCTGATCTGGTTCGCGACATCCTCGAACCGGTCCATGACCTTCTCCAGGTGATCGTAGAGCTCGGCCCCGACCACGAAGGCCATGGGATCCTGGCGCGACGCCTTGAACAGCGCCTTCAGCCCGGCATTGTGCAGGTCGTCGGCCCGGCCTTCGAGTTGGATCACCCGCTCGGTGAGGGTGTTCAGGACGGTCGCGTTCTCGCCCAGCGCCCGCAGCTTCGGCAGGGCCTCGGCCGTGGCGGCGGCGGCCTCCTGGATCACCGCGCCCATCTCGCGCATCGAGGGCTCGAAGGCGGTGACCTCGAACAGTTGCACGGTCTTGGCGGTCTTGAGCATCTGGTCGATGGCGTCGTCCAGGGAGCCGACCAGGGCCTGGATGTCGCCCCGGTCGAACGGGGTGATGAAGGTCCGGCGCACGGCGAGCAGGGCCTCGCGGGTGATCGTGTCGGCCTCGTCCTCGTGGTCGGCGATCGCCTGGCAGGCCACCGGCACGTCCTCCGTGCCGTCGAGCAGCGCCCGGAGGGCGGCCGCGCCGGCCACGATCGTCGCGGCATGACGCTCGAACAGGTCGAAGAACCGATCTTCCTTCGGCATCAGTGCACGAAACCAGCCCAGCATGCGATGTCTCAGTTCGAGGACTGGTATCCGTTCGACTTCGACGGACCCGAGGGGCCTAGCATGGCCGTCGATGAACTGCATCCGGCCCGCGGAGACGACGCGCCGCATGGCCCCATACGGATGGGCGGTTCTCGCCGGCACAGGCTGACGCCGTCCGGATCATTGACAGTATCGATTTCCAGTATCGATCCTATCTGTTTGAATCATGACGCAGTGCAGCGCAAATATCGCCTCGACACCGGGCTTCGGGCCTGGATAGCGAGAGGCACCCTATCATGACCCTGCGACCCTTCCTGATCGCCACCCTGGCGTCCCTGCCGATGATCGGCTCCGCTCTGGCGGACGAGGCCCTCACCCTGACACCGCCGCTCTACCGCGAGCAGGCCCGCGCGACCTCCGCCCAGCGTCCCGCAACGGAACTGGCGACCACGCCGCGCCTCGTCCCGGCGGTCCCGACCGCGACCCGTGTCGTCACCGCGACCGCGCTGCCGACCCGCTGAGGTGGCCGGTCCCTATCGAAGGCGCATCCCGGACCTCACGCCGGGATGCGCCTTCGCATGGAGGTCGACGCAGACCAGCCGGGGCGGCGATCACGGGACCAGATAAGCCGGATCGAACTGGGCCAAGTGCTTCAGGCGCGTGCGGTCGATGATCGTCAGCTGGCCGGCCTTGAGGTGGATCAGCCCTTCGGCGCGCAGATGCATGAGCACGCGGTTCACGTGCACGGAGGTCAGGCCCAGCGCATCCGCCAGGTCGTGTTGGGTGATGCGCAATTTGCAGCTGTCTTCCGTCGCCTGTCCGACCTCGGCAAGCCGCCAGCGCAATTCGCAGAACAGATGCGCCGTGCGCTCGATCCCGTCTCGACGGCCGAGGCTGACGATCCACTCGCGGGCGATGGCCTCGTCGCGGCGCAGGCGGCGCTGCAGGAATGTCGCGAGGGCCGGATCGTGTGGCGCCGTGAACCGCGACAGCGGGATTTCGCCGAGCGTGCAGCGGGTCAGCGTACTGACGGCATAGCTGGAGCGCCCCGCCAGGATCGCTTCCAGGTCGCAGATGTCGCCGGGAACCAGGATGGCGGTGATCTGGCGACGGCCATCCTGCAGCATGCGGTAGCGGCAGGTATGGCCGGCCAGCAGCAGGTGAGCGACGTTTGGCGTGGCCCCGGGGACCAGAATCTCGTTCTGCTTCGGAACCGTGCGTTCCCGCAGTGAAAAGCCGAGTTCGTTCGTCAGGCTCCGGGGATGGGTCGCGTAGGCCGCCATGTCGGCTGGCCGAGCAGTGAGCATCCGTGCGTTCCAGTCCATCTGCGGTTCATGCACCGAGTATCGATTCAGTAAAGATCGTCTGAGCTGTGAATACAAAGCCTCCAGATGGATTTGGACCAGATTTATATAGAGGTATATTCCTTGTGTCCGGAATCGTACCCTTATCATGGCGCTGTTTTTCTGTGTAAAATAGTACTATAGCTGTGTGATTGTCCGTCGGATTTTTCGGGCGCGGACGACTGGGAGGCCGCGTACTCTTGCCCTGATTGGGAGCAGAGCCATGCTTCAGCTTCAGCAATCCGACAGTCGCAACCGCCTGCTCGGCGCCCTGGCGCCGGAGGACTTCACCCGTCTGGCCCCGGCTCTCGAGCGCTGGCCGCTCCACCTCCACGACACCCTGATCCGCGCCCATGAGCCGCTGTCGCACGCCTATTTCGTCGAGACCGGCCTGGTCTCGCTCGTGGCGGCCACCGAGGGCGGTCGGATCGAGATCGGCCTGGTCGGCCAGGAGGGGCTGGCTGGCGTGCCGCTCGTGCTCGGGACCGATCGCGGTCCCGTCCTGGGGATCGTGCAGGGCGGGGGCGAGGCTCTGCGCATCCCGGCTTCCGCCTTGCGCGAGGCGCTGCAAGCGAGCCCGGGATTGCGGGGCGTTCTGGGCCGCTACGTTCTGAGCCTGATGATCCAGATGGGCTATACGGTCTACGCGAGCGCCGAATTGAACGTCGAGGCGCGGCTCGCCCGCTGGATCCTGATGACCCATGACCGGCTGAACGCCGAAGCGATGCCGCTTACCCAGGAGTTCATGGCGATGATGCTGGGCGTGCGCCGCACCGGCGTCACCGCCGCCCTGTATGTCCTGAGCGGCGCCGGCATGGTCCGGGCGAGCGAGGGGCGCATCACCGTGCTCGACCGCGACAGGCTGAAGGATCTGGCCGGCGATACCTATGGGCCGGCGGAGGGCGAGTACGAGCGCCTGCTGGCGGAAGCCTGAGCGGAATCCAGGACGCACGCGGCCGGTTCTCGTGTCGAGCCCCTGCGGCCGATCCTGATCCGCGGCCCGGCCTTCGGATGCCAGGGGCTCAAAATTTGGGCGCCCTCCCGGATCTGCCGCGCCGCTTTCCCACCGGGATCGAAAGCCGCACCGCGACGAAGCAGATCCCTGCGGCGCTCATCCTGCGCGACGATCCGCCAGCGTATGCCGCGACCGGCGCTGGATTTCGGCAGCGAGGCGCTGGCTGCGACCAAGCGCCGACAGATCCAGAACCGTCCGATGCGCCTTCTCCAACGAGCCCGGGCCGGCCGAAGGACAGGACTATAAAGCTACACGCGGGTGGGGCCTGCCGGACACTGTCAATCCCCGACACGGTGCCTGCAGTGCCTAATCTATATACATCAAAAAGAGTAGCTTGAATTCTGAGCCCATACCAATCTTGACAGCAGCGCAACCACGTACGTATTGTTTCCACAGTGTTAAATATAGGAAAACATAGCTGAGCCGGTTGCCCGTCGTCTCGGGGACCTGACGCCACGTAGGCAAGCTTTCTTGTGCTGCGATCGAAGAATCGCGCCTTGCTGCAAGTCTGGGGAAACATTCATGGTCGATCTGACCGGCTACAAGCTGACCTTCGACGACGAATTCAACACGCGCAGCATTTCACAAACTGGAGCAGGCACCACCTGGGCGGATATCCGCGCGCAGGACCGCGGCGATGCGAACGCCGATGTCGGCTTCGGTCACTCGTCCTTCGTGGACAAGGGCTCGGGCTATGACCCGTTCCAGGTTCAGAACGGCGCCCTGTCGATCACCGCGGTGCCGGACAGGACGTCGTCGGGCGTTCCCGGCAGCTGGGAATCCGGCCTGCTGACCACCCAGGGCAACTTCTCGCAGACCTACGGGTATTTCGAGGTCCGGGCCGACTTCTCCGAGCAGGTCGGCGCGTGGGATGCGTTCTGGTTGTTGCCCAACCAGCAGACACCGGATCCGCACAATGCGGGTCAGCACCAGGAACTCGACGTCGTCGAGCGATACGGCGGTGGGCCGAAGACCGTCTACAGCACGATCCACACCACGGACCAGACGCCGAATATTCCCTGGCAGCAGAATCGCCAGGTCACCAGCGAGATGCCGAACGAGAACGGCTATCACACCTACGGCATGGACTGGCAGGCCGACCGGCTCAGCTTCTACGTCGACGGCCAGCTGGCCGGCTCGCAGGCCACCCCCTCGGATCTGCACAGCCCGATGTACATGCTGGTCAATTTGGCCACGCAGGGTTCGGGCGGCAACAACGCCGACAGCGCCGGTGTGCCGATCACGTCCAAAATCGACTACGTTCGGGCCTATTCGAAGGATCCGACGGCCGTCGCCGTCAAGCAGGATGCCGTATCGAGCCCGGACGGCAAGGATCCGGGTTTGTACGGCGCCACCCCCGCGGCGGCCGCATCGACAAGTACGACCGCCACGACCACGGCCAGCGCCACGACCATGAGTGCGGCCCCTTCGAGCAACACGACGGGTGCGGCGAGTTCGACACCGTCGACCAATTCGTCCCAGGGCGCGAGCAGCCCGGCCACCGGTTCTGCGACGACGACCGGCGTGACGACCAAGCCGGCGACCGGTTCGACGACTGGCAACACCTCGGGGGCAAGCAGCTCGACCACCGGCACGACGACCACGACCCCGAGTTCCACCGTCTCGACCGCTCCGGCCAGCGCCGCTCCCAGCGTGACCGGCGCGACGAATTCGGCGATCGGCAGCACGACGACGGCTACGCCCCCTGCGGCAGCCGCCAGCGCGACACCCCAGGCGGCCGCCCCGTCGACGGGGTCTGCCGGCACGACAAGCCCAACCGTGAGCGCCACCGTCCCGCCGAATCCGGCAGGCGCCGCTCCGAGTGCGACTGGTACTGCCCCGAGCTCGACCAGCACGACGAATGCAGCGAGCGGCACCGCATCGGTCGGGACGCGCCCGGTCACGGCCAGCGCGACGTCCAACGCGGCCGCGATCCCGGCGACGAGTTCCACCGTCCCCGCCGCGCAGGCCAGCGCCTCCGCGAGCTCGACCGGCACGGCGAGTCCGACCGCGTCCAACGTGGCAAATCATTCGTCCACCGGCTCGACGAATACGGTCGCCGCGCCCACGCCCGCAAATGGCATGGCCAATACACCAGCCGCAGGATCGAATGCCGCGGGCGCTGCTGCCATCACACCCGGCTCTTCCGGAACGGCGGCCCCGACCATCACTGGTTCTGCATCTGCAGGCGGGACCTCCACCGTCACGACCGCGCCCGCCAACGCAGTCCCTGCCACGGCGCCCAGCCCCACGAGCCCGGCTCCGACGGGCACGAACGGTGCGGCAACCAGCGCAACCGGCATCCCGACTTCCCCGGCCGCGAGCATCAGTCCGACCAACGCGCCGACAAGCCCGGTCCAGCCGGCGGCTGCCACCGTCCCGACCAGCCCAACGGCAGGCGCGACCAACGGCACCGCCAGCCCGGCACAGTCGGCGCTCGCCGGCGCGACGCGTTCGCCCACCGTCAGCCCGAGCCTGCAAGCGCCGACCGGCAATGCGCCTGTCTCGTCCCCCGCTACCCCGAGCCCGGTCAGCCCGACGAGCTCGTCGCAGCCCGCGACTGCGAGCGGGACAAGCACGCAGGGCTCAGCCGGGACTCCGCCGGTGAGCAAGGCCGCCAACTATCAGACGTTCTCCATTTCCGAGAGCCAGCGAAAGGCTGCGATCGCCGTGATGGAGAAGTTCAACCATGCCGAGCCCAGTCACGCCGCGTCGACCAGCTGGTTCGCCAAGCTTTCCAATGTCCTGATGCATCTTTGGTAGGCGACGGGCGCGTTCGGCCAAAAACTCGGAGCTCCGCCCGGTCGCGACGCGATCGGGCGGCGCTCGGGCATCGGGAAGCTGACCGCCAAGTGGATGCGCTGCCGCTTGTCGTAGCCTTCGAGGTGGATGAACAGGTGGCGTCGGGCCTCGCCCCGGGGTGCCCTTCGTCCCCGGCGGGGAATTCGACCTCGCCGCAGCACCTGGCCGTGACTCGCCCACAGAGCCATCGCCCTGCATCTTGATCCTCCCCCGGCCCCATGGGCACCTCTGATACGCTCCTTGCTGGCTGGGAAGGTGTTTGATGGCGAAGACGAGCCGGGAGTTCACGCCCGGGTTCAAACGCGAGGCGGGGGCCGACCACAGATGCAGATCGCGGCCGAACTTGGGATCCAACCCTGCATGCTGAGGCAGTGGCGCACGGCGCTGATGGGAGGCTCTTCACCACCACCACGGGCAGCAGCATCACCAGGAGCCGCGGCTGCGAGCCCGTTGGCTTCCCCCTCCGACCAAGCCGCCGAGATCGCTCGTCTGCGGCGTGAACTCGATCGGACGCGCATGGAGCGCGACGTCCTAAAAAAAAGCGATCGGCATCTTTGCGGAGATGCCCAAGTGACGTTCGCTTTCATCGAGCAGCATGCGAGCACCTGGCCGGTGCGTCTCATGTGCCGCGTGCTCGAAGTCTCTCACAATGGCTACTACGACTGGCGATCCCGTCCCGAGAGTGCCCGGTCGGCGTCCAACCGTCGCCGTCTCGACCACGTCCGGACGTCTGAGCAAGCGGAACGGAACGCGAGCTAAACCTCCTGTCCGTGAAGTCGGGGGAGGATCAAACACAGTGTCAACGGCCTGCCCCTGTGGACAAGCGCGTGCAACAGCGCTGCGTACAATCGGCCGTGCCGCGGGAGCGGCTGCGAGCCGATTGCCATCAGATCAATGACTTAACGGAAGCTTGGCTGGGGCGCCAGGATTCGAACCTGGGAATGGCGGTACCAAAAACCGCTGCCTTACCACTTGGCGACGCCCCACCGTGGGCCGGGGCTGTCTAGACGGGCTGCCCCGGCCTGGCAAGCGGTCGATGGGGCTCGAACGACACCGTTTGAGCCGATGGCGCGCGGGTGTGGGCGGCTTGCGCCTGTCCCCGCGCGCCTGGGCTTGTCAGCGGCGTTCGAGGGCGCCGTCGATCCGGCGCGGCAGGCCGAGGGGGTTGGCTTCCTGGAGGGCGGCGGGCAGCAGGGCGTCGGGGAGGTCCTGGTAGCTCACCGGCCGCAGGAACCGGTCGATCGCGAGGCTGCCCACGGAGGTGGTGCGGCCGTCCGAGGTCGCCGGGTACGGGCCGCCGTGGACCATGGCGTGGGCCACCTCGACCCCGGTGCCGAAGCCATCGACCAGGATGCGGCCGACCCGGCGCTCAAGCAGCGGCAGCAGCTCCCGCACGGCCGCGTGGTCCTCGGGCGTGATGTGCAGGGAGGCGGTGAGCTGACCTTCGAGATGCTCCAGCACCTTGCGGACCGCCGCGAGGTCGGGGCAGCGCACCACCAGGGCCGCGGCGCCGAACATCTCCTCCTGCAGTTCCGGCTCCGCCAGGAAGGCGTCCGAATCGGTGGCGAACAGGGCCGCCCGGCCCTGGGTGGCGGAGCCTTCGGGGCCTTCGGCAAGGCGCGTGACCGCGGCGTGGCCGGCGAGCCGCGCGACGCCCTCGCAATAGGCCCGGTGGATGCCCGGGGTCAGCATGGTCGCGGCCGGGCTCTCCCGCAGGGCGGCCGTGGCCGAGGCCAGGAAGGCGTCGAGGCCGGGGCCGGGCACAGCCAGGATCAGGCCGGGATTGGTGCAGAACTGACCGGCGCCGAGGGTCAGCGAGGCCGCGAAGGCCCGGCCGATCGCCTCGCCCCGGGCCGCCAGGGCGCCCGGGAACAGCAGGACCGGGTTGATGCTGCTCATCTCGGCATAGACCGGGATCGGGCGGGGCCGCCTGGCCGCGATCTCGACCAGGGCGGTGCCGCCCCGGCGCGATCCGGTGAAGCCCACCGCGGCGATGCGGGGATCGGCCACCAGCCCCTGCCCGATCGACTGGCCGGCATCGAACAGCAGCGAGAACACCCCCTCCGGCAGGCCGGAGGCGGCGACCGCCTTCTGGATCGCCCGGCCGACCAGTTCGGAGGTGCCGGGATGGGCCGGGTGCGCCTTGACGATCACCGGGCAGCCGGCGGCCAGCGCCGAGGCGGTGTCGCCCCCGGCCACCGAGAAGGCGAGCGGGAAGTTGCTGGCGCCGAACACCGCCACCGGCCCGAGCGCGACGTTGCGCAGGCGCAGGTCCGGACGCGGCAGCGGCTTGCGGTCCGGCAGCGCCGGGTCGATGCGGATCTCGAAGGCGCTGCCCTCGCGCAGGACGCCGGCGAACAGGCGCAGCTGGCCGACGGTGCGGCCGCGCTCGCCCTCGATCCGCGGCCGGGGCAGCCCGGTCTCCTGCATGCAGCGGGTGACGAGGTCGTCGCCGAGATCGAGGATGTTGGCCGCGATCGTCTCGAGGAAGGCCGCCCGGGCCTCCGGGGTGGTCTCGCGGTAGGTGTCGAAGGCGGAATCCGCCAGGGCGCAGGCCCGGTCGAGATCGTCGAGGCTGGCGCCGGGGAAGTCGGGCTCCAGGTCTTGGCCGGTGGCCGCCTCTATGCCCCGGAACGCGGCCTGCGTGCCTCGCCGGGCCTGAGCGCCGATCAGGTTCTCACCACGCACGATCATCGTCGACTCCTGTTCACATGGGGTGCGGGTCTTCCGCACCGGGTCGGTGTTGAGGGCTGTCAGCCCTCGCGGGCCGCCAGGGCCTTCGCGCGGATCGCCGCGAGGGTCATGGTCGGTGTCAGGGCCTCCGGATCGACGCGGCAGTGGATCATCGCCGGAATCCCGGCGGCGAGGCTGCGCTCGAAGGCGGGGGCGAACTCCTCGGTGCGCTCCACGCGCTCGCCGTGGCCGCCGCAGGAGCGGGCCAGGGCGGCGAAGTCGGGATTGCGCAGCTCGGTCGCCGAGACGCGCCCGGGATACTCGCGCTCTTGGTGCATCCGGATCGTGCCGTACATGCCGTTGTCCAGGACCACGACCACGATGGCGATGCCGTATTGCACGGCCGTGGCGAATTCCTGCACGGTCATCATCACGTCGCCGTCGCCCGCAAGCGCCACGACGATCCGATCCGGCTGGCTGCGCTTGGCCATCACGGCGGCCGGCAGCCCATAGCCCATGGAGCCCGAGGTCGGGGCGAGCTGCGTCCCGAAGGCGCGGAACCGGTAGTAGCGGTGGATCCAGGTGGCGAAGTTGCCGGCGCCGTTGCAGATCACCGCCTCCGCCGGCAGCCGCTCGCGCAGCCAGGTGATCGCTTGGCCGTACTGGAACGCGCCGGGCTTCGGCTCCGGCGTTTCGGACCAAGCGCGATAGGAGGCGTGGGCCTCGGCGGCGCGGCCGGTCCGCGTCGCGTCGTAGGTCGGCAGGGCCGCGCAGAACGCCCTCGGGCTCGCCTGGATCGCCAGCGCCGGCTGGTAGACCCGGCCGAGTTCCTCCGGGTCGGGATGAACGTGGACCAGCGGCAGGCCGGGATCGGGGATGCCGAGCAGGCCGTAGGATTGCGCCGGCATCTCGGAGAGGCGGCCGCCGACCATGAGCAGCAGATCGGAGCCCTTGATCCGGGCCAGAAGATCCGGGTTCGGCCCGATCCCGAGTTCGCCCGCAAAATTCGGGTGGTCGGCATCGAACAGGTTGGCCCGCCGGAACGAGACCGCCACCGGCAGGTCGTGGCGCTCGGCCCAGGCGGCCAGGGCAGCGCGGGCGGATTCCGTCCAGCGCGCGCCGCCGAGCAGGACGACCGGCCGCTGCGCCGCGGCCAGCATCGTGCGCAGCCGCTCCACATCCTCGGGCGACGGCGCCGGATCGGCCGGGACCACCCGCGGCGCGTCCGCCACCGCCGCGACATCGTCGAGCATGTCCTCCGGCAGGGCGATCACCACCGGCCCGGGCCGGCCCTGGAGCGCGACCCGGAAGGCTCGGGCCAGGATCTCCGGGATGCGGGCCGCGTCGTCGATCTCCACCGCCCACTTGGCCAGGCCGCCGAACATCTGCCGGTAATCGACCTCCTGGAACGCCTCGCGGCCGCGCATCGCCCGGGCGATCTGCCCGACGAACAGGATCATCGGCGTCGAATCCTGGCGGGCGATATGGACTCCCGCCGAGGCGTTGGTGGCCCCGGGGCCGCGGGTGACGAAGCAGATGCCGGGACGGCCTGTGAGCTTGCCGGCGGCCTCCGCCATGATCGCGGCGCCGCCCTCCTGCCGGCACACGAGCACGTCGATGCCGCTGTCGCGCAGGGCATCGAGGACCGCGAGGTAGCTCTCGCCGGGGACGCAGGTTACCCGCTCGACGCCCTGGATGAGCAATTGATCGACGAGCACCTGCGCGCCGGTGCGTGGGGGCAATCCGCTCAAGCCGTTTCTCCCTGGCGATGACGCCGCCCGGAGGATTCTTCCCAGGGGCGGCAGGCCGATGTTTCCGGCCTCAGCCTGACCGATGCCATGTCCTGGGATGCGACTGATATGTCAGTCTCAAGATAGGGCCGCGGGTGGCCCGGTCAACCTGTCAGACCAGAGGCCGGCGGTCGAGGGCGCGACGGGTCATCCGGTCGAGGAGGTCGAACAGCGTGCCGATTCCGGAAAGGGCCTGCTCGGCCTCGCGGGCCGCGATGCCGGCCACGATCGTCGCGTGAATCCCGGCACAGTCGAGGAAGCTGGCTGTGGGCTCGTAGGTGTACCAGAAGCGCCGGGACTGGGCGTGGAGAGGGCCCATCGTGCTGGTCAGGGTCGGGTTGTGGGCCGCCCCGACCAGGGCCTCGTGCAGGGCGCGTTTCACCCGGAAGTAGACCTCGCGGTCCCGGGCGGCGGCGGCCACGAGGAGGCCCTCGGTGTGCGTCTGCAGGGTCTCGAGATCGCGGTCCGAGGCGCGGGCGATCACACAGCGGGCCACAGTCTCATCGAGCGGGCGCCGGACTTCGAGCAATTCGAGATGCTTGATGATGTCGACCGGGGTGACCAGCACGCCGCGGCGCGGATGGACCTCGACGAAGCCGATCGTCTTGAGCCGGGCCAGCGCCTCGCGGACCGGGGTTCGCCCGAGCGCCAGCTCCGCCCCGAGCTCGCCCTCCGACACCATCGCGCCCGGAGCGAGACGCCGGCTGATGATCATCTGCTCGATCGCGTCGTAGGCGGTCTCCGCGAGGGATCGCGCCCGCTTCGCGTTGGCTAGGAGTCCGCTCGCGTCGGGACCCGTCGTCAAGATCCTCGCATCGGCCAACCGAATCCTCCGCCTGTGTCGAAGCCGCCCCCTGCTCCGGTTGACAATGGCTCCGAGCGGCGCCCTACTCAAGCCCTGGGATATCAGTGGTCGCCCAGGGCGCATCCGCGCCGGCCGGATCCTTGACGATCCGGGCTCGACGGCGACCGTCTTCATGGGAGGAGTTGCGGATGCCCGGATTGTCTCCTGAAACGCGCGACAAGCTCAAGACCGTCAGCACGGCGACGCTGATGACCGCCTTGTTCAAGCGCGGCCTGCGCAATCAGATGATCCAGGACGTGCGACCGCTGAAAGCCGGCGGCGACACCATGGTCGGCGAGGCGTTCACCCTGCGCTACATGCCGGCCCGCGAGGACCTGAACCCGATCACGGTGTTCCGCGACCGGGCCCATCCGCAACGCAAGGCGGTGGAGGAGTGCCCGCCCGGCGCCGTGTTCGTGATCGACAGTCGCAAGGATGCCCGGGCGGCCTCGGCCGGCTCGATCCTGGCGACCCGCCTGATGATCCGGGGCTGCGCCGGTCTCGTCACCGATGGCGGCTTCCGCGACGCCGACGAGATCGCCCGGCTCGACATGCCGAGCTACCACGTGCGCCCCTCGGCGCCGACCAACCTCACCCACCACCAGGCCATCGACATCAACGTGCCGATCGGCTGCGGCGACGCCCCGGTCTTCCCGGGCGACGTGATCGTGGGCGACGGCGACGGCGTGGCCGTGATTCCCGCCCACCTCGCCGACGCGATCGCCGACGAGGCCGTCGAGATGACCGCCTACGAGGATTTCGTCACCGAGGAGGTGCGCAAGGGCCGCTCCATCCTCGGCCTCTATCCTGCCACCGACGAGCAGAGTCTCGCCGACTTCGCCGCGTGGCGGAAGCAGACCGGGCGCTGACGGCGTCCGGCACCGATCGGCGAAAAGCCGGCAAGACCGACGTCGAGATTGGGAGAGGGCTATGTCGGGGGGCATACCTGTGGTCGCGCTGCCGGAGATCGAGCGGCACACGGTCGCCAAGATCTCGTGGCGGCTCCTGCCGCTCATCGTGGTGATCTACTTCGTCGCCTACATGGACCGCACGAATGTCGGCTTCGCCTCGTTCGGCCTGAACCGGGAGTTCGGCTTCTCGGCGACCCTCTACGGCTGGGGCGCGGGCATCTTCTTCCTCGGCTACGTCATCTTCGAGATCCCGAGCAACGTCCTCCTGGAGCGCAACGGCGCGCGGCTCTGGATCGCCCGGATCATGGTCACCTGGGGCCTGGTCGCGGGCAGCATGGCCTTCATCACCGGCCCGGTGAGTTTTTTGGCGATGCGCTTCCTGCTCGGCGTGGCCGAGGCCGGCTTCTTCCCGGGCATGATCCTGTACTTCACCTACTGGTTCCCAAGGCGCTACCGCGCCCGGGTGGTGGCGGCCCTGTTCCTGGCGGTGCCGGGCTCGAACGCCCTCACGGCGGTGATCTCGGGGGCGCTGCTCCAGCTCGACGGCGTGCTCGGCCTGCACGGCTGGCAATGGCTGTTCATCCTGGAGGCGGTGCCCTCGATCCTGCTGGCTTTCGTCGTGCTCGCGCTGATGACCGACCGGCCCGCCAAGGCGGCCTGGCTCACACCCGAGGAACGAGCCTGGCTGGAGGACACCCTGGAGGCCGAGCGCCGGAGCACGGTCCAGACGCACGGGCATTTCACCCTCAAGCAGGCCCTGACCGATCGCCGCGTGCTCGCCCTCGCATCGATCTACTTCTGCATCGGCACGGCGACCTACGGCATCACCTTCTTCCTGCCGCCGATCCTCAAGAGCCTGAAGCTCACCGACTGGGAGACCGGCCTCGCCACGGCGGTCCCCTACGTCATAGGCACTGTGGGCATGATCGCCTGGAGCTGGTCGTCGGACCGGCGCGACGAGCGGCGCTGGCACTTCGTGGTCGCCGGCCTGATCGCCATGCTCGGTTTGATCGCCGCCGGACCGATGCTGGGCAGCCTCTGGGCGCTCACGGCGATGTCGGTGGCCGCGATCGGCCTCTACGGCACCAAGCCCGCCTTCTGGGCGATGCCGGGAGAGTTCCTGTCGGGACCGGCCGCGGCCGGGGGCATCGCGCTGATCAACGCCGTCGGCAATCTCGGCGGCTTCGTCGGCCCCTACGTCCTGGGCTGGCTGAAGGATGCCACCGGCACCTATGAGGCCGGCCTGTACTTCCTGGCAGCCTGTGCGCTCGCCTCGGCGACGATTACCTTCCTGACGGTCCGGCCGGCCGTGGCGGCGGATCCGGGCTTCGCGTCGGACCTGCCGGCGGCTGCCGCGACCGAACGCGCGAGACCGGAGACCGTCTGATGACCGCACGCAAGAAAGACATCGGCGATCTGCGCAGCCAGCGCTGGTTCGGCACCACCGACCTGCGCAGCTTCGGCCACCGCTCGCGCATGCTCCAGATGGGCTACGAGCGCGCCGATTTCACCGGCAAGCCGATCGTCGGGATCATCAACACCTGGAGCGACATCAACCCCTGCCATCTCCACTTCCGCGAGCGGGTCGAGCAGGTGAAGCGCGGCGTCTGGCAGGCGGGCGGCTTCCCGATCGAGCTCCCGGCTCTCTCGCTATCCGAAAACTTCGTCAAGCCGACCACGATGCTCTACCGCAACCTCCTGGCCATGGAGGTGGAGGAGTTGCTGCGCCAGCACCCGGTCGATGGGGCGGTGCTGATGGGCGGTTGCGACAAGACCACGCCGGGCACGGTGATGGGCGGCATCTCGATGAACCTGCCGATGATCTTCCTGCCGGCCGGGCCGATGATGCGCGGGCATTCCGGCGGCAAGATCCTCGGCTCGGGCTCCGACGTGTGGAAATACTGGGCCGAGAAGGAAGCCGGCACCATCACCACGCAGCAGTGGAACGACATGGAGGCGGGCATCGCCCGCACCTTCGGCACCTGCATGACCATGGGCACCGCGTCGACCATGACGTCGATCGCCGAGGCGCTCGGCTTGTCGCTGCCTGGCGCAGCCTCGATCCCGGCGGCCGATGCCGACCATCCGCGCATGGCCAGCGCCTGCGGCCGGCGCATCGTCGAGATGATCTGGGAGGACCTGAAGCCGTCCGACATCCTCGACCGGCGCTCGGTGGAGAACGCCCTCGTGGTCCACAACGCGCTGGCCGGCTCGACCAACGCGATGATCCACCTGGTGGCGATGGCGGGCCGGGCCGGGATCCCGGTCAAGCTCGCGGAGTTCGACGAGTTCGCCCAGAAGGTGCCGGTGATCGCCAACCTGCGGCCCTCGGGCCAGTGGCTGATGGAGGATTTCCACATCGCCGGCGGCATCCGGGCGCTGATGGTGCGGCTGTCCCCCCTCCTCCACCTCGACGCCCGCTCGGTCACCGGCGGCACCATCGGCGACGGGCTCGCCGGCATGAGTGTCTACAACGACGACGTGATCCGCCCGCTGGACAAGCCGATCGTCTCCCTCGGCGGTACCGCGATCCTCTACGGCAACCTCGCGCCGCATGGCTGCGTGATCAAGCCGCCGGCCGCGGACCCGCGCTTCCTCAAGCATACCGGCCCGGCCCTGGTGTTCGACAATTACGACGCCATGACCGCCGCGGTGAACGACCTCGACCTCGACGTCACCCCGGACCACATCATGGTCCTGCGCAATGCCGGCCCGATCGGCGGCCCCGGCATGCCGGAATGGGGCATGCTGCCGATCCCGAAGGTCCTGCTCCGGCAGGGCGTGCGCGACATGCTGCGGATCTCGGACGCCCGCATGAGCGGCACCAGCTACGGCGCCTGCATCCTGCACGTCTCGCCGGAATCGGCGGCCGGCGGGCCGCTGGCGGCCGTCCGCAACGGCGACCTGATCACGGTCGACGTGTCCGAGCGGCGCATCCACCTGCACCTGGACGATGCCGAGATCGCCGCACGCGTCGCGGCATTCGTGCCGCCGGACCGGGCTTATCCACGCGGCTACAACCGTCTGTTCGCCCAGCACGTGAAGCAAGCGCACGAGGGCTGCGACTTCGATTTCCTGGAGGGTGCGGGCGGCATTCCCGAACCCGAGATCCACTGATCCACGCGCCTCCCGCCGGACCCGATCCCAGCCCGGCGCAAGGAAGCCCGTCGAAAGAGCGGCCCGTCGGCGATGGCCGGCGGCTGATAAGAACCGGGAGGATACATGGCGATGATCGCACGCAGGGGCCTGCTCGCGGGCGCGGCCCTGCTCGGGGCCGCGCGGGCGGCCGGGGCCGGATGGGAGCCGTCGCTGCGCGTGCCCGATCCGGCCGTGGAAGTGCTCGACCCGGCCTTCGCCAAGTACCGCCTCGCCTCCGCCACCGTGGAGCGGGTCGCCACCGGCCTGCGCTGGGCCGAGGGGCCGGTCTGGTTCGGCGACATGGGCGCGCTGCTGTTCAGCGACTTGGTCAACGACCGAATCATGCGCTGGGACGAGGCCTCCGGCGCGCTCACGGTGTTCCGCAAACCGTCTTCCTACGCCAACGGCAACACCCGGGACCGGCAGGGGCGCCTCGTCACCTGCCAGCACAAGACCCGCAGCGTCACCCGGACCGAGCATGACGGCGCGATCACCACGCTGCTCGACCGGTTCGACGGCAAGCCGCTGAATTCGCCCAACGACGTGGTCTGCCATTCCGACGGGGCCGTCTGGTTCACCGACCCGGTCTTCGGGCCGAACCCGCACGAAGCCATGGCGCCGCCGGAGCTTCCGGGCAACGTCTACCGGGTCGACCCGGCGACCGGTCAGGCGAGCGTCGCGGTGGCGGGGATCGCGGGCCCGAACGGGCTGGCCTTCTCGCCGGACGAGTCCAAGCTCTACGTCATCGAGGCGCGCGCCAAGCCGAATCGCCTGATCCGCGTCTACGACGTGATCGAGAACGGCACCAAGACCGCCAACGGACGGGTGTTCTTCGACGCCGGCACCGGCACGCCGGACGGGTTCCGGGTCGATGTCGACGGCAATCTCTGGTGCGGCTGGGGCATGAGCGAGGCCGAGGACGGCGTGCTCATCCTGTCGCCGCAAGCCAAGCCGATCGGCCGGATCCGCCTGCCCGAACGCTGCGCCAACCTCTGCTTCGGCGGCCTCAACCGCAACCTGCTGCTGATGACCGCCTCGCATTCGGTCTACGCGCTCTACGTCAACACCCGCGGCGCCGGGACCTGCTGATCCGGGTTGCTCCGAAGGAGCTGAGACGCGCCGTCATTCCGGGGCCGCGCAGCGGAGCCCGGAATCCAGAACCGCCGAGCTTGCGAGTTCTGAACAACCCGCGTGCATCATCCGATCCCACCCGTGGTTCTGGATTCCGGGCTCTCGCCTGCGGCGAGCCCCGGAATGACGACGCGGGTGTTCAGGCGCGGCAAGGCGTCCCTCACAGGTGAGGCCGGCCGAGCCCCCTACTCCGCGGCTTCGGCCAGGTACCGCGTCGGGTCGTAGTTCAGGATCGGCCCGAGCCAGCGCTCGACCTCGCGGACGTCCATGCCCTTGCGCAGGGCGTAATCCTCGACCTGATCGCGCTCGACCTTGGCGACGCCGAAATAATGCGCCTGCGGGTGCGCCAGGTAGAGGCCCGAGACCGAGGAGCCCGGCCACATCGCGTAGGATTCGGTCAGCTTCACCCCGATCCGCCGCTCGGCCTTCAGCAGATCGAACAGCTGCGTCTTCTCGGTGTGGTCGGGCTGGGACGGGTAACCCGGGGCCGGGCGGATGCCGTCATAGGGCTCGCTCGCCAGTTCGGCGGGCGAGTAAGTCTCGTCCGCCGCGTAGCCCCAGAACTCCCGGCGGACGCGCTCGTGCATGCGCTCGGCGAAGGCCTCGGCGATCCGGTCGGCGAGCGCCTTCACCAGGATCGCCCGGTAATCGTCGTTCGCCCGCTCGAAGCGCTCGGCGATCCGTACCTCCTCCAGGCCGGCGGTGACCACGAAGCCGCCGACGTAATCGGCGATCCCGGTCTCCTTCGGGGCGACGAAATCCGACAGGCAGGTGTTCGGCCGGCCGTCGCGCTTCGAGAGCTGCTGGCGCAGGCCGTGGAAGGTCGCCAGCCGGTCGCTGCGGCTCTCGCCGGTGTAGAGCACGATGTCGTCGCCGACGCTGTTGGCCGGCCAGAAGCCGATCACGCCCTTCGGGTTGAACCAGCGCTCCGCCACGATCTGCTTGAGCATCTCCTGCGCGTCCTCGTAGAGGGCGCGGGCGGCGGGACCCTGGTCCGGGTCGTCGAGGATCGCCGGGAAGCGGCCCTTGAACTCGTAGGTCTGCAGGAACGGCGTCCAGTCGATATACGGCACGAGGTCGGCGACCTCGTAGGAACCGAACACCCGCGCATCCGTGAAGGCCGGCTTCTTCGGCGCGTAGCCCGACCAGTCGATCTTGAAGGCGTTGGCCCGGGCCTTGGTGAGGGGCAGGCGCTGCTTGTCGAGCTCCGAGCGGGCATGGGCGGCCGAGACCTTGGCGTACTCGGCGCGCACCTTCTCGATCGTCGTGTCGCGGGTCTCCTTGGACAGCAGGCTCGACACCACGCCGACCGCGCGGCTCGCGTCGGTGACGTAGACCGCTTGGCCCTTGGCGTAGGCCGGGTGGATCTTCACCGCCGTGTGGACGCGGCTGGTGGTGGCGCCGCCGATCAGCAGCGGCACGGAGAACCCCTCGCGCTCCATCTCGCCCGCGACATGGACCATCTCGTCGAGGGACGGGGTGATCAGGCCGGACAGGCCGACGATGTCGACATTCTCCTTGCGGGCCACGTCGAGGATCTTGGCGGCTGGGACCATGACGCCGAGATCGATGATCTCGTAATTGTTGCAGGCCAGCACGACGCCGACGATGTTCTTGCCGATATCGTGGACGTCGCCCTTCACGGTGGCCATCAGCACCTTGCCGGCGGCCTGGCGCTTGCCGTCGCCGCCATTGGCGCGCTTCTCCTCCTCCATGTACGGCTCGAGATAGGCGACCGCCTGCTTCATCACCCGGGCGGACTTCACCACCTGGGGCAGGAACATCTTGCCGGCGCCGAACAGGTCGCCGACCACGTTCATGCCGGCCATCAGCGGGCCCTCGATCACGTGGAGCGGCCGCTCGACGCCCTGCCGTGCCTCTTCGGTGTCGGCGATGATGTACTCGGTGATGCCGTTGACCAGGGCGTGCTCGATGCGCTTGGCCACCGGGGCCTCGCGCCAAGTCAGGTCGGCGGTCTTGGCCTGGGCCGAGGCGCCGGTCTTGAAGCGCTCGGCCGATTCCAGCAGGCGCTCGGTGGAATCGTCGCGGCGGTTGAGGACCACGTCCTCGCACAGCTCGCGCAGCTCCGCCGGGATCTCGTCGTAGACGGCGAGCTGGCCGGCATTGACGATACCCATGTCCATCCCGGCCTGGATGCAGTGGTACAGGAACACCGCGTGCATCGCCTCGCGCACCGGCTCGTTGCCGCGGAACGCGAAGCTGAGATTCGAGACGCCGCCCGAGATGTGGGCGTGCGGCAGGGTCTCGCGGATCGTGCGGGTCGCCTCGATGAAGGCGACGCCGTAGCCGTTATGCTCCTCGATGCCGGTGGCGACCGCGAAGATGTTGGGATCGAAGATGATGTCTTCCGGCGGGTAGCCGACCTGCTCGGTCAGGATCCGGTAGGCCTTGGTGCAGATCTCGACCTTGCGCTCGTAGGTATCCGCCTGGCCCTGCTCGTCGAAGGCCATCACCACCACGGCGGCGCCGTAGGAGCGGCAGACGCGGGCCGCCTCGATGAACTTCTCCTCGCCCTCCTTCATGGAGATCGAGTTCACGATCGCCTTGCCCTGGATGCATTTCAGGCCGGCCTCGATCACCTCGAACTTCGAGGAATCGACCATCACCGGCACCCGGGCGATGTCGGGCTCGGCGGCGACCAGGTTGAGGAACTCGACCATCGCCTTCTGCGAGTCGAGCAGGCCCTCGTCCATGTTGATGTCGATCACCTGGGCGCCGGCGGCGACCTGGTCGCGGGCGACGTCCAGGGCGGCGGCGTAGTCGCCGTTGGTGATGAGCTTCCTGAACTTGGCCGACCCGGTGACGTTGGTGCGCTCACCGACGTTCACGAACGGGATTTCCTTGGTGAGCACGAAGGGCTCCAGCCCCGAGAGCCGCATCAGGCGCGGGATCTCCGGGATCTGCCGCGGCGTCTTGCCGGCGACCGACTCAGCGATCGCGCGGATATGGTCCGGCGTGGTGCCGCAGCAGCCGCCGACCATGTTGACCAAGCCGGATTCGGCGAATTCGCCGACGAGCTTGCCCATGGCCTCCGGGCTCTCGTCGTAGAGTCCGAACTCGTTGGGCAGGCCGGCATTCGGATAGGCGCAGACCAGGGTGTCGCAGATCCGGGATAGCTCGGCGATGTGGCCGCGCATCTCGCGGGCGCCGAGCGCGCAGTTGAGGCCGAAGGTCAGCGGATCGGAATGGCGCAGCGCGTTCCAGAACGCCGCCGGGGTCTGGCCCGACAGGGTCCGGCCCGACAGGTCGGTGATCGTGCCGGAGATCTGGATCGGCAGGCGGATCCCGGTCTCCTCGAACACCGCCCAGCAGGCGGCCACCGCCGCCTTGGCGTTGAGCGTGTCGAAGATCGTCTCGATCAGGATCAGCTCGGCCCCGCCGGCGATCAGGCCGCGGACCTGCTCCATGTAGGCGGTCTTGACCTGATCGAAGGTGACGGCGCGGTAGCCGGGATTGTTCACGTCCGGCGAGATCGAGAGCGTGCGGTTCGTCGGGCCGATGGCGCCGGCCACGAAGCGGCGGCGGCCATCTTGGCTTTCGGCGAGCTGCGCCGCCTCGCGGGCGAGCCGCGCGCCCTCCCGGTTCAGGTCGTGGATGATCGATTCGAGGCCGTAATCTCCTTGCGCAATGGTGGTGCCGGAGAACGTGTTGGTCTCGCAGACGTCGGCGCCGGCCAAAAAATAATCCAGGTGGATCTGCCGGATCGCGTCCGGCTGCGTCAGGATCAGGAGGTCGTTGTTGCCCTTCTGATCGTTCGGATGATCCTTGAAACGGTCGCCCCGGAAATCCGCCTCGGTCAGCCCGAGCCGCTGGATCACCGTGCCCATCGCCCCGTCGAGGACGAGGATCTTTTCCGCCGCGCGCCTGCGCAGGGCGGTGGCGATCTCAGTGCCGTCGACGGGGGCAAAATCGGTCATCGTGCGTCCTGTCAGATCACCTCATCCTGAGGTGACGGAGCGAAGCGGAGGCCTCGAAGGAGCCCTCCAGATGTCGAGGCGAGCCCTGGAGCCCTCCTTCGAGGCCGCTTTCGCGGCACCTCAGGATGAGGTGGAGGGTGGGATTCTCGGTTTTGGACCGGCCCGGAGATCGTCCGGGTCAGCCCGCTTTTTCCAGGGCGGCGAGCCGCCCCTCAATCGCGGCGAGACGCTTCCCGACCCCCGCGGCCGCGTAGCGACCGAGCACCGATTCGCCCGTCATGGCTTTACGGAGATCGTCGCATTGGCGCTCCAATCTGTCGAAGCGCGCATCGACCGCATCGAACTGCCACCAAACATCGGAGAGGCCGGCCTGCAACTCGGTCCGCATCTCCCGAAGAAGCGGAAGAATCAGGTTCTGCGGTTCGGCCATCGTCCTGCCCCCTGCTGCGCCGTGCGGGCACAGCTGAATCTAGGCCGCCGCCTTTTCCGCCGCCAGCTTCGGCGCCTGCGCGCGCAGGCCCAGCAGGTGGCAGATCGCGTAGACGAGGTCCGAGCGGTTCATAGAGTAGAAGTGGAAGTCCTGGACGCCCTCGTCCACCAGGTCGAGCACCTGCTCGGCCGCCACGGCGGCAGCGACGAGCCGGCGGGTCTCCACGTCGTTGTCCAGACCCTCGAACCGGGCAGCCAGCCAGTACGGCACCGAGGCGCCGGTGCGGCGGGCGAAGTTGGCCGATTGCTTGAAGTTCTGCACCGTCAGGATGCCCGGAATGATCGGGATCGTGATCCCGGCCGCCCGGACCTTCTCGAGGTAGCGCAGGTAGACCTCGTTCTCGAAGAAGAACTGGGTGATCGCCTGGTCGGCGCCGGCATCGACCTTGGCCTTCAGGGCGTCGATGTCGGCATCGAGGGAGGCGGCCTCCGGGTGCTTCTCGGGATAGGCCGAGACCGAGACCTTGAAGTCACCGATGCGCTTGATGCCCTCGACCAGCTCGGCGGTCGTGGCGTAGCCCTCGGGATGCGGCTTGTAGGCATGGCCGACGCCGTTGGCCGGATCGCCGCGCAGGGCCACGATGTGGCGCACGCCGACATCCCAGTAGGCCTGCACCACCGCGTCGATCTCCGCGCGGCTGGCGTCCACGCAGGTGAGATGCGCGGCCGGCTTGAGGGTCGTCTCGCGGATCATCCGGGCGACCGTGTTGTGGGTGCGCTCCCGGGTCGAGCCGCCGGCCCCGTAGGTCACGGAGACGAATTTCGGCTGGAGCGGGGCCAGCCGCTCGATCGACGACCACAGGACCTTTTCCATCTCGTCGGTCTTGGGCGGGAAGAACTCGATCGAGACGCGGATCGGGTGGTAGCCGTCGCGGCTGGCGCGGTGGGTGGAGCGGCGCATCGGGTCTCGTCCTCTATGTCGATCGGTTCAGACGATGAAGGGGGACTAGGTGTGCGGAGGTCGCCGGACCCAGGGTCAGGCGACCGCCCACTGGAGCGGTTCGGCGTCGCGGCCGAGGCCCGCCTGCTGATGGCCTGCCTCCTGGGCAAGCCAGAGCGTGACGGTGAGCTGGCCGGCCTCCCGGGGCACCAGGTCGGAAGTCGCGACCGTGGCGAGCCCGGCCTCGGCCAGCCAGTGTGAGACTTGGTCGGCGGAGAAACCGAGCCGGCGGTGCGCCTGGCTCGTCCGCAGGAATTCGAGATCGTGCGGCGCGAAATCAACCACCAGAAGCCTCCCGCCGGGCGCTACGAGGCGCGCGGCGCCCCGCAGGGCGCGGGCCGGATCGTCGAGATAGTGGAGCACCTGATGCACCACCACCAGGTCGAAGCTCGCCCGGGCGAAGGGCGGCGCGTGGATGTCCCCCTGGCGCAGGTCCACCCGCGACAGGCCCTGCCGCTCCAGATTGGCTCGGGCGACGGACAGCATGGCGTGGCTCGAATCGAGCCCCGTAGCCCGGGCGGCCCGGGGGGCGAGCAGGCCGAGCATCTTGCCCGTGCCGGTGCCGAGATCGATCAGGCTGCCGAGGGGGCGCTCGCCCAGGGCGTCGAGCACCGCCGCCTCGACGGTGGCTTCGGGCACGTGCAGGGAGCGCAACTCGTCCCATTTCGGTGCGAGCCGCGCGAAGAAGGTCTGGGCCGCCTCGGCCCTCTGGGTGCGCACCGCATCGAGGCGGGCGCGATCCTCCGAAAGCGGCGGCGTGCTTCGGTCGAGCCCGGACAAGAGCGGGTCTGCGAGGCCAGCGCGGGCCTCGGACAGGCGGAAGAACGCCCAGGCGCCCTCACGATGGCGCTCGACAAGTCCGGCTTCGACCAGAAGCTTCAGATGGCGCGAGATGCGCGGCTGGGACTGACCGAGGATGTCGGTGAGATCTGAGACCGACAGTTCTCCATCCGTGAGCAGCGCCAGGATACGCAGGCGCGTCTCCTCGGCCGCCGCCCGCAGGACGCCCAGGGCTTCCGGAAAGGGGATTGATCCCGCCGTTCGACTCTCAGCGATAGACATAAAGATATGTTTATGTCCGTTTCGCCGGTGACGCAAGCGCGATGTTGCGGCGCCCGCGTATTGTCTTGTTGTCTTGGTGCCCGGTGCCGGATCGGCCGGGACGCGTTGATGGCAGGCAGCCGGAGGCGTGCATGTCCGAGACCAAACATCCGCAGATCACCCTGGTCCGCCACGGCGAGACCGCCTGGAGCCTATCCGGCCAACATACCGGGCGCAGCGATATCCCGCTGACGCCGGTGGGCGAGGCGGCGGCCCGTGCCCTCGCGCCGCGCCTGGCGGCCGGATCCTATGCGGCGGTCTGGTCGAGCCCGTCGAGCCGGGCGGTGACCACCTGCGACTTGGCGGGATTCGGGGAAAACCGCATCATCGACCCGGACCTCGCCGAGTGGGATTACGGCGCCTACGAGGGCCGGACCACGAAGGAGATCCTGGCCGAGCGTCCGGGCTGGCGGTTGTTCCGCGACGGATGCCCCGGCGGCGAGAATGCGGCCGCTGTCGCCGCCCGGGCGGATCGGGTCATCGCGCGGATCCGCGCCCTGGATGCCGACCTGATCCTGTTCTCCAGCGCGCATGTTCTGCGCGTGCTCGCGGCCCGCTGGATCGGCCTGCCGCCGGAAGGCGGCGCGCTGCTGGTGCTCGGCACCGCAAGCGTCAGCGTCCTTGGCTATGAGCACGACCGGAGCGAGCCGGTGCTGCGCGGCTGGAACGGCTGATCCCGGCCCTACCGCAGCCAGTACCCGTCCGGCGCCAGCGGGACCGGCATCGGTTCGTCGAGTGCGTGATGCACGATGCGGTCGACGGCGCGGACCATCGCGTCGAGGGGCAGGTCGTTCGGCTCGGTTCCGAAGGGCTCTTCCAATTCGTCGCCTAGGGCGTCGAGACCGAAGAAGGTGTAGCCGACGAGCGCCACCACGACCGGTGTCGCCCAGCCGAGCGAGCCCGTGAGACCCACCGGCAGGAGCAGGCAGTAGAGCCAGGCGGTGCGGTAGACCAGCAGCGTATAGGCGAAGGGCAGCGGCGTGTTGGCGATCCGCTCGCAGGCGGTGTGCACCCCGGATAAGGCCTCGATCCGCGCCTCCAAGAGGCCGAACTGGATGTCGGTGAGGCGCCCGGCCCGCATCAGCCCGGCGAGGTCGCGGGTCAGGGCGGCCAGGACCGAATCGGTGGGGTTCGGGCCGCAGAGGTCCGACCCCGGCGCCCTCCCCTGCACCGCCACGGCCTCGTCGAGGCCGCGCAGGCGCGCGTGCAGGCCGTGCGCGAAGGCCGACAGGCGGCGCAGCTGCGGCGCCGCCTCGGCGGCCGGCAGCAGGGCCGGCAGCAGGCGGGTGAGGTTGCGCGTCTCGCCGATCAGGCTGCCCCAGGCTTTGCGGGCCTCCCACCAGCGCTCATAGCAGGCGTTGTTGCGAAAACTCAGGAAGATCGACAGGGCGAGGCCGACCAGCGTGAACGGCGCGACCCCGGCGGTCACCGGGAAGAAGGCGGGCCAGCGCGCCTCCGCCCAGACCACCAGGCAGGCGACCGCGACGATCCCGACGAGTTTTGGGGCCACCCGCGGCAGAATCGAGCCCTGCATCGTGAACAGCAGGGTGAACAGGTTGGGCCGGGTACGGACGATCATCGGGGCTTCGCGGCGAGGATTCGGCCCTCCTGCCCTGCCCGTCCGGCCCCGGCAAGGGGTCTGCCGGACACGCTTCCGTACGGCGTGCCGCCGCCCACGCCAGCAGGCCGCGGGGGCGGGCGCCCGGTGGCTCGGCCGCCTCCTAAAATGCCGCTCCCCGAACACCATCCGGCGACCCGTTCGTCTCGAGCCGTTTCAGCGCGGTCAGCATACGCACCGAGACCGGCGACCAGCAGGCGGGGCGCTTGTGGACGAAGGCGCTGCGAGCACGATGATAGGGCGCGTCCGGCCGGTAAAAATTCCGGTCCATCTGCGTCAGCTCGTGCCGGCGATAGGCATCGAGCGGCCGGCGATCCTCGTCCTCGGCGCGCTGCAGGCGCTTGCGATCGGTGAGCGCGGCGTGCCGCTCCGCCTGCCCGGCGGCGAAGGCCTGGACGGCCCGGTCGAACGCGTCGGCGTCGCCGGAAATCGCCTCGTCGGCCAGCCCGATCTCGGCGGCCCGCCGGCCGCTGATCGGCAGGCACGCCTCGGTGAGCTGGACGGCGCGCTCCCAGCCGACCCGGCGGGGCAGCAGATAGGTCCAGTATTCCGAGCCGTAGAGCCAGCCCATGTTGCGGTAATGTGGGTTGAGCACCACGCTGTCCCGGACCAACACGAAATCGGCGGCCAGCGGCAGGATCGCGCCGCCCGCGCCGGCATTGCGGCCGAAAGCTGCGACGACGATCGTGTCGGTCGCGGTGATGATCTCGCGCACCAGATCATCCATCGCAACGATGTTGGCCCAGGATTCCGCGGCCGGGTCGGCGCTCGCCTCGATCTCATTGAGATGGATGCCGTTCGAGAACAGGTCGTCGCCGCCCGCCAGCACGATGACCTTGGCGGAGCTCTCCGCCGCCTGGCGGAAGGTTGCTTGGAGCCGGCGACACTGCTGTGTGCTCATCGCGCCGTTGTGGAAGTCGAAGTGCAGATGGACGATGTCGCCGACGCGCGCGAGCCGCACCTCCTCGACCGGGTTGGGATGCACGAGCCCGACCGGAGCGGCGACGGGCAAGTCGGCCGGGATCCGATCGCCCAGCGTGTCCACGGCACTGCGCTTGATCCCGCCGCCGCCCTCCAGCTTCGGCTTCAGCCGGCCGATCCAGACCGCGCCGTCGATCGTCGCCCGGCAGATCGCGCCGCTCTCGGACCGGGCGATCACTTGGCCCGGCGCGCCGCGCAGTTCCGGCTCCGCGCAGGCGGCATGGAGATAGACCGGCAGGCCGAAGATCTCGTCGAGCACGCCCGGCACGCCGTCGGCTGCGTGGATCCGGGCCAGGACGTCGGTCGTCTCGCACCGGCTCCAGTCGATCCGGCGGTCCGCCTGCTTCATCGACGGCCGCAGGCGACCGAGCGCGGTCGGGGCGGCGTAATCGAGGGGCCGGGGCCGGAAGCCCGGCGTCTGGACATTGGCGAGCGCCTCCCACAGGCAGGATACGGCGGCGTCGATTGCCTCGCGCCGATAGACGCTGCTCTTGGGCGCCTGGCGCAGGGGGAAATTGCGCGTCGCCCAGATCGGGCCGGCATCCATCTCGGCTTCCGCCTGCAGCAGGGTCACGCCCCACTGGTCCCACTTCTCCTGGATCGCCCAGTCGAGGGCGGAGGCGCCGCGGTCACCCTCGACGCCCGGATGCACGATCAGTGTCAGATATTCGCGCCAGAGCTGCTCCGGGATCGCGCGGGTCAGGAACGGGGCGATGGTCAGGTCCGGCCGGAACGCGCCGAATGCCTCTTCCAGGCGCTGCTCGTCGCCGCCGAAGATCTCGACCGCGACCTCGTATCCGGCATCGGACAGCTCGACGAAGAACCGCTGCGTCATGCTGTTGAACGCAGACGAAACCAGGAGGACGCGCATCACGGGTATCCAGGACATCGAAGGCTGATTCGAGTCCCGTCTCGGATGTTCTTCCCTGTATCCGTCTCAATATCGGACGATTTGTCTTATAATTTTTTGTATTTGCGATCTTATTTCAGAGAAAATCGGCCCAAAATTGCGGACGTTGGTTCATAAAATTGGATTGATTCTCTGTCGCCTCCCAAGGCTATGCTTGGGATTGACTTGAGGCAAGCTGCAAGGCGGGCGCCGGCCGCGCGTCGAATGCATGCGCGGTGCGTCGAGCGAAGGGCCGGATGGCCGATATCGGCTTACGGTTGTGCGGGTCGGATTTCGCGCCCGCGCGGGATGAGTTCCCGCAGCTCTCGCGCGATCGGGGCCGTGCCGCCCGTCAGGCGTTTAATCCGCGTCCCAGAGCCAAGCCGCGCCGCGCACGCCCGAGGCGTCGCCGTGCAGGCTTGCCCGCACCGGCGTGTCGAAGGCGTCGGAGAAGACGTGGGGGGCGATCGCTCCGGGCAGGCCGGCGATGAGCTCCGGGATCCGCGACAGGCCGCCGCCGATCACGATGACGTCCGGATCGAGCAGGTTGACCACCTGGGCGGCGGAGCGGCCGAGCCGGTCGAGATGCGTCGCGAGCGTGTCGCGGGCCTCCGCATCGCCGGCCCGTGCAGCCGCGACGATGGCCTCGGCGGTGAGGCTCCCGCCGTACCGCCTGGCGTGGTCGGCCGCGAGCCCCGGGCCGGACAGCCAGGTCTCGACGCAGCCCCGGCGGCCGCAATAGCAATCCGGCCCGGGCTGCTCGTCCGCCTGGGCTCCGGCCAGGGGACCGTGGCCCCACTCACCCGCGATCGCGTTGCGGCCGGTGAGCACGCGGCCGTCGAAGGCGATGCCCGATCCGACCCCGGTGCCGAGGATCACCGCCCAGACCACCCGGGCGCCGGCACCGGCGCCGTCGACCGCCTCCGAGACCGCCAGGCAATTGGCGTCGTTCTCGATCCGCACCGGCCGGTCGAGCCGCTGCGCGAGGTCGATGCCGAACGGATGGCCGTTGAGCCAGTGGGAATTGGCGTTGCGCACGCGCCCTGTCGCCGGCGACAGGCTGCCCGGCATGCCGATGCCGACGCTGCACGGCGCGCCAGCCTCCGCCTCAAGGCGCGCCACGAGCGCGGCCAGGGCCTCGAGCGTAGCGCCGTAATCGCCCCGCGGCGCCGGCATCCGGGCCTCGGCCAGGGTCGCGCCGGTCGAGTCGAGCACGATCCCGGCGATCTTGGTGCCGCCGAGATCGATGCCGAGGCGCGCCCGTCCGGTGGGCGCCGCCATCACTCCGCCGCGGCGACCTTGGTGACCTTGCTGTCGGTCCCCATCGGCTGCGGCGCGTGGTCGGAGATGTCGGTGCCGATCGAGACCGGGTGCGCCATGACCTCGTTGAGCTTGACCATGTCGAGCTCGCCCTCCCAGCGGCTGACCACCACGCAGGCGACGCCGTTGCCCACGAGGTTGGTGAGCGCGCGGCACTCGGACATGAACTTGTCGATGCCGAGCACCAGGGTCATGGCGGCCACCGGGACCGGGCTGTTGGGGATCGCCGAGAGGGTAGCCGCCAGGGTGATGAACCCGGCGCCCGTGACGCCCGAGGCGCCCTTCGAGGTCAGCATCGCCACCAGGATGATCGTCGCGTATTGCGCGAAGGTCAGGTCTGCCCCCACCGCCTGCGCCAGGAACAGCGTGGCCAGCGTCATGTAGATGTTGGTGCCGTCGAGGTTGAACGAATAACCCGTCGGGACCACGAGGCCGACCACCGAATCCGAGGCGCCGAGCCGGCGCATCTTGGTCATCAGCTGCGGCAGCACCGTCTCCGATGAGGACGTGCCGACCACGATCAGCAGCTCGTCCTTGATGTAGGCGAGGAAGCGGAAGATCGAGAAGCCCGCGACCTTGGCGATGCTGCCCAGCACCACCAGCACGAACAGGATCGCGGTGACGTAGAACGTGCCGACCAGCCAGGCGAGGTCGTAGACCTTCTGGATGCCGTACTCGCCGATCGTGAACGCCATGGCGCCGAAGGCACCGACCGGGGCGAGCTTCACCACGATGCCGATGATCTTGAAGAAGATCTGCCCGGCGGTGTCGATCGCGCTGTTCACCGCGGCGGCGCGCTCGCCGAGGCTCGTCACCACGACGCCGGTGAGGATCGAAATCAGCAGCACCTGCAGCAGGTCGCCGGTGGCGAAGGGATCGAAGAAGCTTTTCGGGATGATCCCCAGGATGTGGGCGACGGTGGAATCGGCCGCCGCCTTGTTGGCGTAGGTCGCGACCTTGCTGGCGTCGAGCTTCGACGGGTCGGCGTTGAAGCCGGCGCCGGGCCGGATCACCTCGCCGACCAGCACGCCGATCAGCAGCGCCAGGGTGGAGACCACCTCGAAATAGACCAGCGCCTTCACGCCGACGCGGCCGACCTTCTTGAGGTCGCCGACCGACGCGATGCCGTGCACGATGGTGCAGAAGATGATCGGCGCGATCATCATCTTGATCAGGGCGATGAAGGCGTCGCCGAGCCACTTCATCGCCTTGCCGGTGGCTGGGTCGTACCAGCCGAGCAGAACGCCGAGCACGATGGCGATCAGGACCTGGATGTACAGGACCTTGTACCAGGGCTCGCGGGGGGCGCCGGGCGCAGTCGTCGCGTGGGTTGCGTTTGCCATATCCATCCCGTGCACGGTTGCCGTGCATCCTCCCGATCTGCCGGCACGCTAACGACAATCGTCCCTCGCCTCAACGGCGGCCCGGTCTTCCTCCGCGAACCAAGTGTGACAAAACCCGGTCGATCCCCGGCCGAATGCTTTTTTGTATCGGATATTCAGCCCGATCCTGTTCGACGCAGTGGGTCTGGCGGGAAGCCGGATTTGACGCTCCGTCTCCGGCAACGCGTCATCGTCCCCACCCGCCTCAAGGCGCCGGGGGCATGGCCCAAGAAGACCCAGCACGAGGGACGCGGGACGCCGCGGGGACCCAGGTGTCGGCCAAGTACGCGCGGGATCCGATCCCCGCGGCGACCCGCGGCACCGACCGGGCATACCCCCCGGCCGCTGCCGTCTTTCTCGTCGCGATGTCTTGTCAGCGCCCCGATCCCGCGACTCCAATGCCAGCGGTCACTGCCC
>NZ_JAKSYK010000078.1:0-280 GCF_022829425.1 Methylobacterium sp. J-072
CGACGAACTCGGGATCATCTCGGCGGATGTCGAGACCGACGTGCACGGCCTGTCGGAGCGGTTCCAGCGCATCGCGGCGACCACCCGCGGCCAGTCCGAGATCGTGCAGGGGCTGGTGACGTCGATCCAATCGGTGCGGACACTGCATCAGCCCGACCATCACGGCGATGGTGCCGACATAGACCAGCCCCTGCAGGGCGGTGGGCCGGTCGGTGTAGCCGACGAGGGCGTGCAGCACCCGACCCGGCCAGGAATTCTCCGCAATCACCGCGGAGCTGTT
>NZ_JAKSYK010000079.1:0-299 GCF_022829425.1 Methylobacterium sp. J-072
GGGCTGAAGTTTTTGGACGTTGTTTTTTGAGGGACCTGGGTTCGGTCTTCCGTATGGGGCGCGGGTCCCCTCTCCCGTGCGGGAGAGGGACAGGGTGAGAGGTGCGACCTCTCCGGAAAGACCTGGTCCCTCACCCCAACCCTCTCCCGCACGGGAGAGGGGGCGCGTCGCGGCTCGCACAAGCTGATGTGAGACTATCTTAGCCCGTGCGGGAGAGGGACCCACGCCTCGACCGGCGATGGGTGCCTCAGATCAGGGAACCAGCCGATCCGCCCGGAGCCGGGTGAACAGGTCGTAGA
>NZ_JAKSYK010000082.1:0-314 GCF_022829425.1 Methylobacterium sp. J-072
CGCCCCGCCGCCGGTGTTCACCCCCGTCCCGGTGTTCACCTGGACCGGCGCCTACTTCGGTATCAACGCCGGCTACGCCTTCGACGCCAGCAGCCGCTCCAACAACTCGACCTTCGTCGTGCCGGGCGGTGTCGGCCTGACCAACGGCCCGGCCGCCGTCGCCACCTTCCGCAACCGCAGCCAGGACGGCTTCTCCGGCGGCGCCCAGGTCGGCTACAACTATCAGTTCACCCCGGGCTCCGGCGTGGTCGTCGGCATCGAGGCCGACGCCCAGTACCTCGACTTCGGCCGCGACCGGAACAACGCCTTCGTCA
>NZ_JAKSYK010000090.1:0-326 GCF_022829425.1 Methylobacterium sp. J-072
GGGCCGTGCTGCATGGGCATGCGCTCACGCTGGCGCGCGTGGCTGCGCCTGTCGAGGCGCTACAGCGGAGAGGCCCTGCCGCGATGAGTTGGCGGGCTGAAATCGGGCGAGCTTCCTAGACCTGACAGCGGCAGTATTATGTATCAAGGTAGGACATAGATCGCTGAGGTGTAGACGGGTTGTAAACCAACGTCCTGCTACTGTTGGTTGAGTGGATGCGGGGACAGCTTCCGTGCTAGATCGGTTTAGAATCACAACTAAGGGTAGATACTCTCTATCTGGTGGTGAGGACGTTCAGTGCCTCGCCGACGTGTCCGCCACTGACT
>NZ_JAKSYK010000092.1:0-301 GCF_022829425.1 Methylobacterium sp. J-072
GGGAGTGATTCACCGATGTAGACGGGGACCTGCAGGAGGTCCTACGGATGTCAGGGGATCGCAAGCCGGGGCGGTCGGCGGTGATCCTGTACAGCCGGACGCTGCGGTCCTGGCCCGAGAGCGGCCGGGCTACGACGGGGCCAAGCGCAAGCTCGGTTAGAAGGTGCACCTCGCGGTAGACACGCCAGGCAACGTGGTGGCGTTGCACGTCACCCCGACCGATGCCGACGATGGCGGCGAGGTCGATCGCCTGACCGGCGCGATGCAGGCGGAGACGGACGGAAGCGTAAAGACGGGCTTC